>NZ_WPCB01000001.1:0-225120 GCF_009741785.1 Haloarcula sp. CBA1122 | reverse complement strand
TTGGCGTTACAGACGACCACTGGGTCACCGTCGGTTTCGCTGGCTGTTTCCCACGTATCGGCGACCGGTTCGTCAGCGGCGGCGTCCCGCGACCGCGGCCCAGCAGCCCGGCTCCCGCTGCAACGTCGGCGGTCCTGTTGGTGAGACGAACGACCAGTCGGCCGGCGAAAGCGGGGCGACCCAGCCACAGGGGCCCAGTACGTTGCGGCGGCCGACTGAGAGCGGGCCACGCTCCGGGGCGGGGAGCGACGCCGTTTCGGGGTCGTGCTCGACGACAGCGTCCGCATCGGCTGTCGGTACTGTCCCCGCTTCCAGTTCGTCGATGAGGTCACGGACGGTCGCCGGTGACGGGTCGCTGTAGAAGGCTGTCCGTCCGCTACGTGTAACCATCACTAGCGGTGTGGCTGCTGTGATGCCCGTTGGCCCTGTCCTGACGACCGGTGTCGAGTCCGCCGTCGTCCGCGCCGCGGCGAGGACCCGGTCCCCGTTCTGTGACCGGCCGTCCGTCGACACCCGGACGGCGGTCGAATGAGCGAGGGCCGTGGTTTCCCGTGTCATACTCTGTGCCTCGTGTTGAACGATTAAAAACCCCAGCCGAGCGGTCCCGGGACCACTGGTTGCAGTGGCGTCATCGACCCACACAACATATCACTTGCTTACACAATAATGGGACAGCGCTGGCCGAGTCGTTCCGCTGAAACAATGAGGCAGCGGGACGTTACCCCCGATTGAAATCATGAACCCACGGTTCGAGGAAGTCAAGACGGAGGCGTCAGCCGCGATAACCGAGGCCGACCTGCGCTCGGTGTACACCGGCATTATCCACGAGGACGGCCGCCACGAGTACTATTTCGGTAACGACACCGAGGAGGCGGCCGAACTCCGCGAGGCAGCGGCCATACAGGTCGGAATGTTGCTTCGCGTCCTTGCGGACCGCTCGGACAGTAGCGTCGACGAACTGACGACGCTCGCCGCAGAGCGAGCAGAACAGATGGAGTTGCGATAAGATACGGAACGGCCGCGCTCGCTACTCGGTGGTCGCGATAGCTTCGATTTCGACCGCTGCACCTTTCGGGACCGCACCAACGCCGACGGCGCTCCGCGCCGGTGGCTCCGATTCGAAAAACTCGCTGTAGGCCTCGTTGAACGAGTCGAAGTCGTCGATGTCGTCGAGATAGACGGTTGTCTTGAGTACGTCGTCCAGCGAGAGGTCTTCTGACTCCAGAATCGCCGCGACATTGTGAAGGCACTGCCGCGTCTGGTCGGCGACTGGCTCGCCGTCGAGGAGTTCGCCGTCTGTCGTTAGCGGGAGCTGTCCGGCGGTGATGAGGAGGTCGCCGTTCGACGTTGCCTGACTGTACGCGCCGACCGCGGCCGGTGCTTCGTCGGTACTGACTACGCGCTTCATATCCGGCCGTACCTGCCCCCATCTCATAAACCCCTGCTGTGACGGGGGACACTCACACAATGTTCTCGAAAGCCAACCAGTTGTGTCCAGTCACTGATTGATGACGACAATCGCTATCAGCGCCAGACCGATGCCGGCGGCTTTCGTCAACGTCATGGACTCCCCGAAGGCGATAACGCCGATGACTGCGGCAGTGATGAAGTACATCCCACCGATGGTGGACACGATCGACGTGGGCCCCACAGTCACGCCGACGAACGTCGAGACCACGCCGACGGCCGCCGCGACGCCCGCCGCGCCGGCAAACATCATCCCCCGGTTCGTGACGACGAACGATGCGTCTGAGACAACGACGTATATCCCGGTGACGACCGTTGCAGCGGCGTAGGACACGAACGCCGCGGTCTCCGGGTCCATTGTACTTGACGCGACGTTGCCAAACGCTATCCAGAACCCCCAGGCTATCATCGTTCCCAGTCCGAACAGGACGGCGGCGTTCATCTGTCCGCCCTCCAGATGAGTCGGCTCCAACTCTCTCTAAGCGTCCTTGGCGAACGGCGACACCCATGCTCGTGCAATCGACGCATTGATTTGGTCGTATGTGGCCCGCTGACTTGAGTTCGGTGCCCGCTCGCCGCGTGTTTTTTATATTGACTCCGACAAAAGTATGCTAATGGCTAACGTCCCAGAAGACTCGTCGGACCGGACGCTGGAGGACGTGTTCTATCCGGCTGACAGAGTCCCGTTCGTCGAGTGGGACGAGCTATCCGGCGCAAAACCGACGGTCGTCCTGACCGGGACGGTCGCGCTGCTGGCGTTCGTGACCGGCCTTTCGAATCTGAGTCAGGCGTCGCTTGCACTTAATGGCCCGCTGACCGCCGTCGTCGACCTTCCGCTACCGTTCGTCAGGTTCGGTGGGGTGTTGTTCGCGTTCGTCCTCGGCATCGTGACGGTCGGGCTCCAGCGGCGCAAACAACTCGCGTGGCGCGTGGCGGCCGTCGTGCTTCTCGGTTTGGTAGTACTGCCGCTTACCACGTTTCAGCCAACTGATATCCCGTTGTTGTTGCTGACGCTGGTCACGTACCCGCTGCTGGTCCGCAACCGTCACCGGTTCGACCAGTCTCTTGACCTCTCGCCGATTCAGATCGCATCGCTGTCGGCGATTTTTGGCGTCGTTCTCTACGGGACCGTGGGTGCCTACGGGCTGCGAGGCCAGTTCCTCGAACTCGACAGTTGGGGCGACGCCGTGTACTACGTCGTCGTCACAATCGCGACGGTTGGTTACGGCGATATCACACCTGTGACAGCGGAAGCACGGTGGTTCTCGCTCTCTATCATCCTGTTCGGAACCGGCGCGTTCACCGTCGCCGTAGGCGCGCTCATTGGCCCCGCTATCGAATCCAGAATGGCGACAGCGTTCGGAGTCATGACAGCATCAGAACTCACACTTCTCGAGGACCACATCGTGGTTCTTGGGTACGGAGACGTTACGGCATCGCTGCTTGAGGAACTGGGAGACGAGACGGAGGTTGTGGTTGTTACCCCCGATGAGGAGACGGTCGCGTCGCTGCAGGGCGAGGGCGTGAATCTGCTCACCGGTGATCCCACCGATGAGGATGTCCTCAGGGACGCACGCGTCGGGACCGCAAGCGGTGTTGTGGTGGGGAGTAACGACGATGCCCGCGACGTGCTTGCGGTCATCGCGACGAAGAACGTCAATCCTGACATCCGCACAGTCGCAGCGGCGACTGCCGAGAAACACGTCGAGAAGTTCCGCGCGGTCGGGGCGGACGAAGTTATCAACCCCCGTTCTATCGGCGGACGGCTTCTGGGAAAGTCGGTGCTGGGCCGTGAGTCGAGCGAACCACTACTGGACGGAATCGTTGCGGATGACGGGGAGAGCGGAGACACCACAGAGTAACGGTCCCGACGCTCGCCAGCGACGGTGTCGACCGGCTTGCATCGCGCTGTGGGATAGTAATATATGTATTCGATACTGAATATCGACGCATGGCCACCTCGGACGCCAGTGGCATTTCGGAGATCGTCGGCCGGCTACTGGTGCCACTGTGTGCCGCATCCGGGGCGCTCGTGCTCGCGGGGTTCTTCTTTCCGACGCTCGTCGGCGAAGCCGTGACCGGCCCGGCGTGGCTGACTATCGCGCTCGTGTTTTTCAGCTCGGGACTCTGTTACATAGCGCTCCTTCCCTACTCCGAAGACGCCACCGCGCCGGCCGCGGCCGATGTCCTGCTCCGTGTCCGCCGGACCAGTATCAGGCGGGCGGTCCGGGAGTTCCTCACACAGCACGAGCCAGCCATCCTCGCGTTCCCGGTGCTCGTGTTCGCTGCGTTCTTCGGGCTCCAGATCGCATTCCCCACACGGACGACGGATGCTGTCGACACCGCTGCTGCCACAGTCCTTCGCGGCGGCGGCCCACTGTTTCTCGCCGCCGTCTTCCTCTCGGTCTGTTACTGCCTGTTTCTGTTGCTTGGGCCCTGGGGTGAGATCAAACTCGGCGGTCCCGAGACGGAGCCCAGCTACACCTATCCGACGTATTTCACGCTCGTGTTCACCGCCGGCATCGCGGCCGGGCTGGTGTTCTGGGGCCCCACTGAGGCCCTGTTTCACTACGACCAGCCACCGCCGTACATCGGGGCAGCAGCCGGGTCGCCGGGCGCCGTCAACGGCGCGCTTGTGTACACCCTCTTTCACTGGGGCGTCTCGGCCTGGAGCGCCTACGCTGTCATCGGCGTCCCGATAGCGTACTTCGCGTTCACGCGGGGCGCTCCGCTCCGGGTCTCGACAGTGCTGGCCCCCTTGCTCGGTGTCGATGAGCTCAATTCGGCCTGGGCCACACTGGTCGATACGCTGGCCGTCTTTGCCACTATCGGGGGCATCGCCACCTCGGTCGCACTCGTGAGCGAGCAGTTCCTCGCCGGGATCAATTACCAGTGGGACGTGGCGGCCGGTGAAGTCGGACCGGTCCTGTTCGTCGGCGGATTGACGCTGATATTCGTGGTCTCCAGCGCGACCGGGATTCACCGCGGCATCCGTCGCATCGCCGGTCTCAACGTCGTCCTGTTCGGACTGTTCGCGCTCCTCATCGTTGCCGTCGGTCCGCGGTCGTTCATCCTCCAGCGCGGGACGCAGGCACTCGGGACCTACGTGGTGGCGTTCGTGCCGTTGAGTCTCCACACGGGCGGGCAGTGGGTCGCGGCGTGGACCGTCTGGAACTGGTCGTGGTGGTTTTCGTGGGCACCCTTCGCAGGGCTGTTCATCGCCGCACTCTCCCGCGGTCGCCGGGTCAGAACCGTCGTGTTCACGAGCGTCGTCGCGACCTCGACAGCGACGATGGTCTGGTTCCTGCTGCTCGGTGGCACGTCGCTGTTCATCCAGCAGACGGGTCGGGCCGATATCCTCGCCGCTATCGCACAACGCGGTGGTTCGGAAGCCATTGCCGGGTTCCCGCTGTTCGCGTCGTTGCCGCTTGGACAGCTCCTGATGTTCCTGTTTCTCGCACTCATCATCGTGTTCATGGCCACATCGGCGGACACCTCGACGCTCGTCGTTTCAGTGCTGGCGACGCGACGGGGGATGGCACCGTCGGCGACGCATATCGTCTTCTGGGGCGTTTTTCAGGGTGCGGTCGCCGTCTCGGTGTTGCTTCTCGGGGGCGCTGAGACGCTACAGGCGCTGGCCGTTCTGACCGGCGGCCCGTTCGCCGTGATATCGCTCGTGGCGGTCGGTGGGCTGACCGTGACATGGTATCGGGACGAACAGGACCACACATCCCTCGTCAGACGTGCGGTCAGGAAACTGCCGGACATTCAGACGCATCACGATGTGGACCCACCAGAAAAGAAATAAACCGCGGGCGCTGCGGTTTCAGGCCTCGGCGATTCCGGTACAGAAGTTCTCGACGATCTGTTTCCCGGCGTCAGTGAGGATGCTCTCCGGATGGAACTGGACGCCGATGTGTGGTTTCTCGGCGTGCTGGACGCCCATCACGACGCCCTGCTCGTCGTTGGTGTAGGCCGTCTCCTCCAGCTCGTCCGGGAGCGCTGCCGCCTCAACGGCCAGCGAGTGATACCGCCCGACCTCGAACGGGTCGTTGATCCCGTCGTATAGCCTCGTTCCATCGTGGCGGACCTCCGAGGGCTTCCCGTGGACCACGCTCGGCGCGTGGCCGACAGGAGTCCCGTGGGCCGCACAGAGCGCCTGGTGGCCCAGACAGACGCCAAGCGCCGGGTACTCTGTCTCGGCGAACACGTCGATGGACACGCCGGCCTCTGCGGGCGTCCCGGGCCCCGGCGAGACGACGATGCCGTCCGGGTCGAGTTCGTGGATGCCCTCAACATCGATAGCGTCGTTCCGGCGGACCGTGACATCGTCGAACTCGCCGACGTACTGGACCAGATTGTAGGCGAAGGAATCGTAGTTGTCGATAATGAGTATCATCGCATCCCCTCCATCGGTTCGGTCTCGGATTCGACGGCGAACGACCCCTGTTCGCCGAGCGCCTCGTCGACGGCAGTAACGAGCGCCCGGGCCTTGTCCAGTGTCTCCCTGTACTCCGCCTCTGGAACGGAGTCGTGTACGATGCCGCTCCCGACGCGGAGGCGGTACTCGCCGTCGTAGTGAACCAGCGTCCTGATCGTGATGTTCAGCGTCGCTCGATCGTCGAAACCAAACATCCCGATACTGCCGGTGTAGGGCCCTCGTCGGGTCCGCTCCACCTCGTCGATAATCTCCATCGTCCGCGGCTTCGGCGCGCCGGTGATGGTTCCGCCGGGGAACACGGCTGCGACCGCGTCGGCAATGCTCACGTCGTCGCGTAATTCCCCTTCGATGAGAGACACGAGGTGCATCACCTCGGAATACCGGTCGACGCGGCGGTACTCGGCGACGTCGACGGACCCATACTCGCTGACCTTGCCGAGGTCATTGCGTTCGAGGTCGACCAGCATGGCGTGTTCAGCCCGCTCCTTCTCGTCGCTACAGAGGTCTGCCTCAAGGTCCTCGTCTTCGGACGGCGTCGCGCCTCGCGGGCGCGTCCCGGCAATCGGCTCCGTGAGCAACTGGTCGCCATCGACGTCCAGCAACAGTTCCGGGCTGGCGCTGACAAGGTCGACGCCGGGGAACTCAAGCAGGGCTGAGTACGGAGCCGGATTCACCCGACGGACGGCGTCGAAGGTGTCGACTGGGTGGACGGCCGCCGGGGCGGTCAGCCGGTGTGAGACGTTTGTCTGGAACGTGTCGCCGTCCCTGACGTACTGTTTTATTTGCCGGACGCGGTCGGCGAAAGCTGCTTCGCCGCACTCGCTCTCGAACGTGGCCTGACTCGCAGCGGTTGGCTGGGACTGGACGTGTTTCTCGCCGTGGATGGCGTCCTGTGCTAGCTCTCGGGCCATCGTCCGGCCACGCTCGAATGCCGATTCAGCCGACCCGTCGACGGTGGGACAGGCCGTTACATGTATCTCGACGTCGCCGTCGTGTGGCTCCTCCCACGCGGCGATGCAGTCGAACACGCCAAACTGAAGCCGTGGGAGGCCATCCGAAACGGTAGTCTCTGGGATGTCTTCCAGTTCCCGTGCCACGTCGTAGGAAAGCCAGCCGAACGCGCCACACGGGTACGGAACCGTACAGTCGCCGCGCTCTAGGTGTTCGCGGTCGAGTAGCTCGTCGATGGTCTCGATACTCGGACTCCCGCCGTCCTGTGCGGGCGTCGCGCTCGCAGAGACTTCGATTTGCTCGACCGGATCGACGCCGAAGTACCCCCAGCCGGATTGCCCGCCGGTCGTCTCGAGGTAGAAGCCGTCTGTGTTCCCGTCCCGGGCGCGGCGATACGCCTCGAACGGGTCAGGGACTGTGACGCACGCTTCGACCGGCACGCGAGCGCCGTCCGCTGCCGTCCTCGCGGTTTCGATGAACGATTCTCTGTCGGTGCTGAACCGAATCTCAGTCATAGTGCAGTTGCTCCCGGATGAGAGGGCGATGCCTCCCGGTATGGTTGTGTAGACCAACCACGGGTTCGGACAAAAACCTTCGGTACCTCGCCCCTTTACCCGAAATACTGTCGAATTGTCGACCGCTTGTGGTTGCACGCTGGACGAATAGCCGATGTCACTTCAAAGGCTGGATTATTCCCCATCGCCGACTATTCCGGCGGGGGTTGAGACGAGTATCGAACGCTTGCCCAGCCCCGACAGCCGACCGTCCAGCAGCGGTTCCCACTCCGGACGCCTGACCGGGGACTCCCGGGCCGATAGCGAACACAGCAATAATGACTACAATAATCGACGGCAACGAAATCGGCGACCAGATCACAGCGGGCGTCGCGGCGTGCACGGACACACTCGTCAGCGAGGGTGTCACACCAGGGCTGGCGACGGTGTTGATGAGCGACGACGGCGCGAGTGAAACGTACGTCTCGATGAAACAACAGGCCTGTGAGGAGATCGGAATCGAGGGATTCCATTACGAAATTAGCGCGGACGAACCGGCTGAGACGCTGTTTTCGGCCATCGACGAACTGAACGCGGACCCGGACGTCCACGGCATCCTCGTCCAGATGCCGGTCCCCGACCACGTTCCCAAGCGCGACGTCTTGGAGCGGATCGATCCAATGAAAGACGTCGACGGGTTCCATCCCGAAAACGTCGGCCGGCTCGTCGCCGGCAATGCTCGATACAAGCCCTGTACGCCCCACGGAATACAGAAGATACTGGCCGAAACTGGTGTGGAGACGGAGGGGAAAGACGCCGTTGTCGTCGGTCGCTCGGACATCGTCGGCAAGCCGATGGCGAACCTGCTCATTCAGTACGGGCCGGGCGGAAACGCGACAACGACCGTGTGCCACTCCCGAACTGACGACCTGGCCGAAAAGACTCGCAACGCCGACATCGTGATCGCCGCCGCCGGGGTTCCGGAAATGATAGACGGATCGATGCTCTCGGCGGGTACGACAGTTATTGATGTGGGCATCAACCGGGTTGATGCTGACACGGAGAAGGGGTACGAACTCGTCGGGGACGTGGACTTCGAGAGCGCCAAAGCGAAGGCAGACGCCATCACGCCGGTCCCGGGCGGCGTCGGCCCGCTCACCATCGCGATGCTGATGTACAACACCGTGAAAGCCGCCAGCCTGCAGTCCGGCGTCGATATTTCACTCCCGTAGGATGGGCGCGCTGGCAGTCCGCCGGGCTACCTGCGTGGATTGCTACACGGTTTCGACTTCGCCACATTCCGGGCACGTAATCAGGAGTTCACCGGCCGGATTCTGTCCCTCTTCGATGACGTTGTGGCCGCTAGCACACTGTTCGTGCATATACACCTCGTGGCTGTCGTGCTCACGCAGCCAGATGTGGCCCTCCTCCGGTGGGGAGACGATGCCGTGACAGAAGTAGCACTCGCCGTTCATACAGACTCGATGACAAGCCAGTATCAAATAGCTACCTCTCAGTGTGGGATGCTGCTCGTTTTCAATTCTACAGCGTCAGCGAGAACACAACATATAGCGGAAAAGACAACTATTGTTTCAAAACTAAGATGGTTCAGCCCAACCATCCGATATGGACTACTGTTACACGGGCGACACACACGAGAAACTCTTCGCGGCGTACCGGGCCGATGAAGAGCCGTTCCCGACCCAGACGCAGATGGAGTTCCCGCGGCGGGAACACCGACGGCCGGAAGTCGACATCCTCAAGCGACTGTTCTTCCCGACCTGCTGGAACGCCGCTGAACTGGTCCGGGACGAACTCGCCGTGCTGGACCGTCTCGACACCCTTGGTGGCCTCTTCTTTGCCGGTATCAGACCGTACGCCGGATCTGACCCCGCCGAGACAGTCGACGCCGTCATCGATCAGCTCCCAGCGGTTCGCGCGCGACTCAAAAAAGACGTCGAGGCCGCGTTCAAAGGCGATCCGGCGGCGAAGACGTACATGGAGATAATCCGGTCCTATCCGGGCTTCATGGCGATACTCGTACAGCGGGTCGCACACACACTCTACGAGGCCGGGGCCTCCGAGTACGCTCGCGAACTCACCGAATACGCCAAGACTGAGACCGGTATCGACATCCACCCCGGCGCTGAAATCGGCGACTACTTCTTCATCGACCATGGAACCGGTGTCGTCATCGGTGAAACCACGACCGTCGGCGAGTGGGTACGCCTCTATCAGGACGTAACGCTCGGCGCGCTCCACTTCGAGGCCGACGAGAGCGACGAACACAGACTGAAAAAGGGGTACAAACGACACCCCGACATCGGCGACCACGTCGTCATCGGCGCGGGCACGAAAGTTCTGGGCGCTATCACCGTCGGCGACCACGTCAGCATCGGGGCGAACTCCTGGGTCACCGACGACGTTCCGGACGAGACGAAAGTGTACGTCACTGACCACCCGACACAGGAACGGAAACGAACCAAATAACACTGCGACGGTACCGCACGGTTTCTGAAACCGCAAAACTACACTACTCGTCGGACAAACGGGCCTGACTGGTGTCACCGGCCCGGAAATCGCTCACACTGCTGTTGTCAGTTCAGCCGCGAGAAGTATTTCGGCTCTTATAGGTTAAGATAACAACTGTACCAGCATTAGTTTCTGTTTCAATCTCTACCGCCGTGGTCCTCTAGTCGTCACCGGGAACGAACTCGGCGACGCCGCTCAGATTTCGTGACCAGACGCCCTCATTTAGGTCGAGTCCGTCGTTCCACTTCCCGACGACGGTCGAAACCGCGAGGTCGCCGGTGACGTTGTTCATCGTTGCAATCCGCCCGAGGATCGGGTCGACGCCAGCGACGAACCCGACGACCTCCAGTGGGAGGCCGACCTGTGTGAGAATCACGGTGAGCATGACGATGCCCGCTCCCGGAACGCCGGCGGTTCCGATGCTGATGAGGACGGCCACTATCAAGACGAAGACCTGTTCAGTGAGCACCAGTGGCTGTCCGACGACGTTCGCGGCGAACATCACGGTGACTGCCTGCCGGATGGCGGCCCCGTCCATGTTCGCCGTCGCACCGACTGGGAGGGTGAACGAATACACCCGCTCGGCGATCTGCAGGTCTTCGTCCGCATTGCGCATCGTGACAGGGAGCGTTCCGCTCGAGGACCGAGTCGCGAACGCGGTCACCATCGCGTCTTTCGCCCCGCTGAGGAACGCAATCGGCGACACGTCGGCAACCACGCCCATCAAGAGAACGAGATAGGTGAAGCCGATGTGAATGACGATTGCGATAGTGACTGCCAACACGAGTTCGCCCAGTGAGGAGAACAGGCCGATCCCTTCAGTGCCGATTCCGGACGCCATCAGCGCGAACACGCCGAGCACACCGAATTCGAGGACTCCCCGAACGATGACAAACATCGCTTCAGCACCAACCTCAAACGCTTCGAACACCGAATCGACGCTATCCGCGAGCGCGTCTTGCTGGGAGCGGACGTACGTCAGCGCGATTCCGAATACGATGACGAAGAAAACCGTCGCCAGCAGATTCCCCTCCGCGAGCGCCGCGACCGGATTGTTCGGCACGATTCCGAGAACGACATCCAGCAACGACGGCGGTGCTTTCGATTGCGCTTCACCGCCGCCGAATTCGAGGCCACGGCCCGGCTGAAGCACGTTCGCAACCGCAAGGCCAATGATGCCTGCGAGGGTCGTCGTCAGGGCGTAGAGCCCGACTGTCGCACCGCCGATCCTCCCAAGCTTCGCGGGGGAGAGCTGTCGAATCCCGGTCAGCAGTGTGAAGACGATGATCGGGATGACCAGCATATTGAGCAGCCGAAGGAAGAGGTCGCCCACTGGTCTGACCACGGCCATCTGCTCCCCGAACGCGATACCGGCACCTGCACCCAGCATGAAGGCGACGAAGATACGCCAGATGAGTGGGATAGATCGATACCGGCTCCATAGCGTGTGAATGGGTTGTATCATAGTATACAGCAACGGGTAGTCTTATAAAAACCCGTCAGCCCCGCCAGTATGTGCACGCGGCTATGATGCGGGCTTCGCTTACAAGATCCCGTTTGCAGACGGATTTGTCGGTACATAACAAGTCCTGTCGCCGATCCACTGAAAAGATAACAAAATAGCGGCTGTAGTCCGCTTGTTTTCAGAAACCCGAGGCCGCTGTCACTCCTGCCTGACGGTCATTATTGCCGTTTCCAGCTTCGCTGTTTATTTTCTCGAACCCATCAGGGTGGCCCACTCAGTGACTGCCTTCGGACTCTTTTCAAGCAGTGACTGCCTGCGACCCCTGATCCTATTCAGTCCGCTGGGGGACTGGTTTTCGGTTCGACGACCCGACGCAGTTCCGCTCGCAACGTCGCCCACTTCGCTGCGATGAATCCCATGAGGATGCACGCGAACCCACCAACGGTCGCGAGTGTGACCTGCTGGTCAAGCACGAGCCAGCCGGCGAGCGCGGCGAACAGCGGAATCACGTACTCGATGAAGCTCATCTCGATAGGACCCAGCTGGTCAAGTAGCCGGAAGTACAGCAGGAAACCGCCGATACCGGCGACGACGGCCAAATACAGTAGCGCCGCAAACGCGGACAGCGTCCACGATGCGTCTGCAAACGACTGTCCGGGGAGCGCGAGCACGGTGACATGGAGGACAACGGCCCCGATAGCCATCAACCACGCCTGTGTGGCCAGAAACGACATCGACGGACTGGTGTCGTGCGTGACGACGGCCGGGATAGCAAACGCCAGCGCCGACGCGAACACGAGCGCGATCCCGATAGTGCTGCTGAGGAGATTCGCCGGGTCGGGGTCAGCGATGACGATGACGCCGACGAACCCGAGTACTACGCCGACACCGGTATTCGCGGTGAACGTGTCATCGCTGGACGCGAGCTTCGTCAGCGCGGGCGTCACGACGGGGACGAGACCGAGCAGGACGGCGGCGACAGCCCCGGTGACGTACTGCTGCCCGGTGAACAAGAATACGTGGTGGACTCCGATCATAAGCGCACCGCCGACGACGACGTACACGTAGTCATCGCGCGTTTGCGGTCGTTCTAGCGACCCTGTAACGGCTAACGCGGCGAACAGGAGGACGGAGGCGATGTCGAAGCGGGCGGCGGCGAACGGTACCGGCGGCAGGTCGGCGAGGCCGACGTCTGTCGCCATGAAGGCAGTACCCCAGATTGCAGCCAGGAGGAGAAAGCAACCGGTCGTTCGATAGCGACTCATTCAGTTGTCGGTCACCTCCCGACGGTAAAAGGGCCGTCGAAGCCCGTTGCAAATTGCTAGATGTTGCCACTGCGCCAGCGAACACTTGACGCAGAGCTGACGGCTACATCGGATCTGCTGGGTAATACCGGCCGGAGTCAGTACGTTACTTCGACAGTGGGCCAACTCTCACACCGAACGCTACGTCTCTTTGAGGACGGGTGTCTGGATATACTCTCTACTATCTGAACGAGGAAAAGATGGTTTTGAAAGCATATATTGTAAAGATACTGGGACAATATACTCACTTGGAAATATACACCCTCATTTGGAGATTACGAGGCTAAATTCTCGGGATGAGGTTTTGAACCTCTCGTATGTCCGCACTCTCTACGATTGTATCCGCTTCGTCGATTGCTGTCTCGGGAATGCGTTCGTCCGGGTCGAACAACACCGCGGTATCTGCCTTGACGAACCCCTCCGTATCAGTGTGTGAATCGCCGATATAGGTGATTGACGAAGGGTTCTGCTTGATTCGGATCTCTCTCAGTAGTTCTCCTTTCTGGTCGGGCCCGACACCGACATCGATACCCGAAATCCGGCCATCTTCGAACCGAAGCCAGTTTCCGCGAACGAACGCTGGCTCGTACTGCTCGAACTGCGTCGCGAGGTTTGCAACGCCGGCGCTGAGAATGCCGAATCGGATATCCGTATGCTGGAGGTGGTCGAGGAGGTCGACGGCACCCGCTTTCGGCTTGACGGCCCGGGTCGCACGGGTGATATCTGCTCTGGTGATATCGTTCGCACGCCACACGTCGACCGCGCCTCGACACCACTCCGCGAACGTAATCTGACCGGCCTCGAACCGCTCCATCAGTGTATCGGCCGCGGGTGTCGTTCCGTAGAGTGTGTGCAACAGCTCGAACCCACCCCGCTGTCGAGTGAGTGTCCCATCGAGGTCGAACACTACTAGATGCGACATACTACCGTTCCGCGATAACTTCTATCTCGACGTCGATGTCCACTGGTAGTTTAACTACCTCCACAGCGCTGCGAGCGGGATAGGGGGGTGACATGAGCTCACCGTACACTTCGTTCACCTCGTCGTAGTACCGCATATCCTTCACGAAAACCGTCGCTTTCACCACATCGTCGAGTGAAGCGTCACCGGCATCCAGAACAGCAGCTACGTTCCGGAGTGTGCGCCGAGTCTGTTCGGCGGGCGTGCCCTGGATTACCTCGCCGGTATCCGGGTCGACCGGTCCCTGACCGGAAACGTAAATGCGGTCACCGCTAGCGATTCCTTGCGAGTACGGGCCGATACTATCGGGGGCGTCGTCAGTTGTTAGTTCTTCCATGGGTCGTGAGTCAATTGGTTGTCGGCTGGTCGTCTGCGTCGTAGACTTCGTTGATGAACGATGTCGGCAGGCTCGTCGTCAATCCGCCGTCGAGCACCAGATTCTCACCGGTAACGAAACTCGACAGGTCGGAGGCAAGGAACAGGGTCGTATCTGCGACTTCCCGCGGTGTGCCGAACCGACCGAGTGGGTACTGGTCGAGCCAGCGCTCCCGTGCGCTCGTCTCACCGGTCCGTTCCTCCGTGTTTTCCATCTCTGCCCGCCTGTTCGCTGTTTCGATGGTCGCCGCCGAAATAACGTTCGAGCGGACCCCGTGTTGCCCGTAGTGGGCGGCGATGTTTCGGGAGAGCGCCAGGAGTCCGCTTTTCGCCTCGGAGTAGCCGGAGAGCCCGATACCGAACAGGCCGTTGACTGAGCCCATATGGATTATCGACCCACCGCCAGCGGCGACCATCGCTGGCAGTACCTCTTTGCTCAGGAGGAACTGGCTTTTCAGGTTCAGGTCGACCATCGATTCGAAGGTCTCCTCGTCACACCGGTGCAACAGATTGGCGGACTCGTCTGCGCCGCCAGCGTTGTTCACGAGCACCCGAATGTCCCCGAACTCCTCGATGGTCGTGTCGACGAGGTCCTGTACCGCCGCCCGGTCTGTGACGTCACATTCGACCGGAACAACGCGGCCATCGTGTGTGTCGGTCAACTCCGTCGCAACCGCTTCGACGTCCTCGTAAGTGCGCGAGCAGACGACGACGTCGCCACCCGCTTCGGCGAACCGGGCCGCGATCTCGCGCCCGATACCTCGCGACGCTCCAGTCACAATGGCTGGCCGGTCCGCTAATGATAACTCTACCATGACACCGACACCCACGTAAGCTGCCCTCTTGAAAGTTGCTCTCCGCCGCTCATGTGATTCGATACTCCTCGACGGTGTCCACGTCGATACTGATGCCCAGGCCGGGTCCCTCCGGGGCGGGGAGGCAGCCGTCGCTGACTTCGAACGGAGCCTCGATGACGTCTGCCTCCCAGCCGTAGTACGTCGAATCCGGGGGCAACGAAAAGCCCGGGATGCCGGTGAACGCGTGGAGGATCGCCGCGGTTCGAATCCCCAGATCGAACGCACAGTGGTGCGTAAAGGGAACACCGGCGTCTTCGAGGATGGCGGCCTGCTGTCGAATACCACTGATGCCGCCGGCCGGAGTCAGGTCGATAACGCCGACGTCCATCGCGCCGGCTTCGACGAGCGATTGCAGATTATGCGAGATGTACGTATCCTCGTTCGGCGCGATAGGCTGGCGGAGTCGTTGCCGGAGTCGGGCAAGCGACCTGTGTGAGTCGACTCGAATCGGCTGCTCCATGTACTGCAGGTAGATTCCAGCGTCTTCGAGCATCGCGCCGACCCGAACTGCCTGGTCGAGCGTCCAGCCCTGGTTCGGGTCGAGCCGGAACTCTAGCTGGCCGTCGACTTCATCGTGCATCGCTTTGATTCGCTCGACGTCCTGTCGCCAGTCCCGACCCGCCTTCGTTTTGAGGACAGTGAAGCCGGCTTCGAGCGCTTCTCGGGCCTTGATACGGGACTCCTCGGGCGAGAGGATACCAAGACAGAACGCAACGGGGACAGCCGTCGGTGCAGTACTGTTGCCATCGACTGTTTGCCGGTGTTGCTGAGTGCCCTGTGTCGGTGCCGTCCACCCGCCGAGAAGTTCGTATACCGGTCTGTCGAGGGCTTTGCCGACGATGTCCCAGCAGGCTGTTTCGACCGCCGCAAAGAACATATCTACGTTCGTGTACTCGACGAACACCTGTCGTCGGAGCCGCTCGATTTCGAACGGCGACTGGCCCTCGATCATCGGGCCAACGCCGTCTTCGATAATGGATTCAGTGGCCGCCGGTGACAGGAAGACGCGCATCTCTCCCCAACCGCTAATCCCCTCATCTGTGTCGACACGGACGAGCACGCGTTCCATCGAGTGTAGTTTCCCGTGATTTGTCACGTACGGCCCGATACCGAGATGTTCATCCAAGTCGGCCAACGGTACATCTACAGTGACCGCTGACACGCCGGTTATCTCCATGCATCCCTGTCGTTCGGGAACCGATATCAAAGTACCGCTTGCCCCTATCCGCGCACCGCGTCGACGGCGGTTCCGACCCACTCCAGTGACTGCTCCGGAAGCAGTCCGTAATTATAGAACGAGAGCCGCGGCACTCCCTTCGAGTTGAGGGTCTGTACGATATCGACAACGGTCGCCTCGTCGTGGATGGCTGGATGGCCCGGCAGGAGCCCGACGTGGAGTGGCACGTCATCGACAACTGTCTCGACGGCGTCGTATGCCTCTATGACCGCTTCGCTCGTCGACTCGTAAGCCGGAAGGCAGTAGTAATCGACATGGTTCGAGAGTGCCTGCAGGTCGGCCCCGACGACCCACTCGCGGCCGGGCTCCGGTGCGCCGACGTAGTAGCCAAGCGGCGTCGTTCCAGCGGCGTCAGCCAGTCTGGCGTACAGTGACGACAGCGTCCGTTCGCGGACATCGACGTATGCGGCGACGGTCTCGTGCTCCGCGAGCCAGCCTTCCGGCGAACGGTCGTGTGCCACGTCCCCGGCGACGATATCGTCCAGCGCGCCGGCTACCGTCTCGCGTGCCCGTTCAGCATCGACGCCCGCGGCCTTCGCATTCTCGCGACAGTGCGGACAGAAGCACAGCCCGAACAGGAACTCTCCGAGTACCCCTAACCGTGCGTGAATCTTCTGATGATGCCATCCAAAGCCCGTTCCGTAGAAGTAATCGAACGTTTCCAGTTCGATACGGGCAAACGTATCGCGGGCCGCCAGATCCGAGACCAGCGCCGAGAGATACGTCTGGACCGCGGGCTGGGAGGGACACAGGCCGAAGATCAGGTCGTCACCGTGTGCCGATTCCAGCGTGTATTCGGGGTTGGCCATCCCGAGCCGGGAGTTGTGGCAGCCGACTGTCCAGGAATTGAGCGTCAGGTCAGACAAACCGGCGGCGGCGTCTGCGACCCAGTCGCTGTCCATCTTCTCGTACGGAACTGGTTCGAGGTCGCCGTACTCCGGACCGGGCTCGAAATACGAACTCGCGCGGGCAAACAGCGTCCGTCGCTCCGGACTGTGCGGCGTGAACGCCTGCACAGTGTGATAGTTCGTCGCGAGGTTCAGCTCGTCGATGCCGATGTCACGCAGTCGCCGTTCCACCTCCGCTGGCCCTTCGTCCAGAAGGTCCCACGGGTACGCCCACATCGCGAATTCCATACGCGACCAACTATCGCGGCGATAATAAAAGTAGAGGCAGCTACTCTTTGACCGCGCCAGCCGTCATCCCTGCGACGATATACTCCTCCAAGAAGGCGAACAAAATCAAGAGTGGGATAATGCCGATAACAGACACAGTGAGCATCATCCGCCAGTCGGTCTGCAGCGCGCCGACCATCGAGAAGACCCCGCGCGGGATGTTGTACTTCGCACTGTCAGTGAGGAAGGTGAGCACGAACAGCAGCCGGTTCCAGGCGTAGAGGAAGGTGTAGGTGACACTGGCGACCAGCGCTGGCTTCGTGAGCGGGAGTACAATCTTCGTGAGGATTTGCAGTTGGCTCGCCCCGTCGATACGCGCAGATTCTTCGAGCGCGACGGGTATCGTCTTGAAATACCCGTACAGCATCCAGACGTTGAACGGGAGCGTGAACGCCGCCGCCGGGACGATCACAGCGAGATAGGTGTTGAACAGCCCCATCTGGGTGATAACGTCGAAGAGGCCGACGATCAACACGACCGGTGCGAACATCTGGACGACCAGCACGGAGAGGAGGAAGGTCCGTTTCCCCACGAAGTCGTTCCGAGCACACGAGTACGCGGCCGGTATCGCTAACAGGAGCGTCAACACGACCGTCCCAACTGAGATGATGAAGCTGTTCCCGACCCAGAGCAACACGTCGGTCTGTGTCCAGACCTGCAGATACGCCTGGATGCTGGGGTCGCTGGGAACCAGCGTTGCCGGCGCAGCGAATATCTCCGACTCTGGCTTGAGAGTGCTTGAGAACATCGCGTAGAACGGCAACATCATGAGCCCGAGCAGTCCGATCAGCACGCCGTAGAGCCGGACTTTGCGGAGATTGCTCCGGTCGTGGCCTGCCATCGTCATAGCTCGTCACCCCCTCGCGTGTAGATGCGCAGGTAGATGATAGCGAAGACAAACAGGAACAGGAACCCGATGACGCTGTAGGCAGCTCCGCGCCCGAGGTTCCCGTTCTGGAGCCCCACCTGATAGATGTGGATGACGAGCGTCGCCGTCGAACTGATCGGGCCGCCGCCGGTCATCGTCCAGATGACGTCGAAACTGACGAACGTCCATATCGTCGACAGTAGCGTGGCAATCAGGACGACGCTCTTCAGCTGTGGGAGCGTGATGTACCGGAACTGATGCCACTTCTCGGCACCGTCGATGGCGGCTGCCTCGTACAGTTCCTGTGGTATCGACTGCAGGCCCGCGAGGAAGATAATCGCCATGAACGGTGTCCCAATCCAGATGTCGGCTACGACGACGCCGAGCCACGCAAGACTCGGGTTTCCGAGGATACCGATACCCTGTTCGATGATGCCGAGTTTCAGCAAAATCGCGTTGAGGTAGCCAAACTGTGGGTGTTCTATCCAGCGGAACACGACCGCTGAGATAGCGTAGGGAATCCCCCAGGGAATGAGAAACGCCGTGCGGAAGAACTTCCGACCGCGAATGTCGCCCTTGAGGTGAACGGCTATCAGCAGTCCCAGCAGTGTCTTGCCTGCGACGCCAACGACGACCCAGCGACCGGTCTGCCAGAGCAGGCGGTAGAAGATGTCGCTGTTGAATATCTCGACGTAGTGCTGGAGTCCGACGAACGTCTCAATGTTCGAGTCGGCCGGTGACTGGTACAGTGACAGCCGAAACGTCTCGATGATAGGGTAGCCAACGACGGCCAGCAGGAACACGGCCGCGGGGGCGATGAGAAGGTACGCCCGGCTGTTGCGCTGGACGTACGCCAACCCTTGTTCAAGACGCGAGTCGTCGGACGCCTCGGTGTATTCCTCTGCCAGACTCATCCCTGTCTGTCACTCCATAGCATCTTCGAGGTCACTCTGGGCATCGTTGAGCGCTTTCTGCGGTGACTTCCGGTCCGCCAGTGCCTCCTGAATGGCCTGGACCATCCGGTCGTTGAACTCGCTGAAGTTACCGAGCTTTGGCCGGGCACGAGCGTATTGCCCCGCCTCGACGAACGGTCCCCAGTTGTCTGAATCCGAGAAGTACGAGCGCTCACCGACGGCTTCGACGACAGGAAGGAACCCTTTCTGCTTCGAGTACTGGAACCGCCGCTCCTCGTCGAAGTAGAACCGGATCAGGTCCCGGGCGAGGTCCTTGTGTTCGCTCTGACTCAAGATAGCGAGCGTGTCGATAGTGAACAGGCTGTACCGGCCCTCAGGGCCACGCGGCACCTGCACGATGCCGTAGTCGAAGTCGACATCACCGTTTTCCTTTGCGGCGGTGATGTTGAGTCCCGTGTAGACGTGCCCGATAACCATCCCGAGGTCACCGTTCTCGAACAGCTGCCGGATGTCCTGCCGAGTCGAGGAGAGCGGCGAGGACTGTGTGACATTGTGTTCGAGGTGGAGGTCAGTGTACAACGAGAGGGCATCGACAGCACCACTTGAGTTTACGACTGGCATCCCTTCGTCGTCGACGAGGTCCGCGCCGTGTGACCAGTGGTAGTGGTAGTACTGCGACCCGGTCTCGATTGCGTCGGCCCCTGCAAGCCCCAGTGCAGGTACGCTCGCATCACTGTCGCGGATTTGCGTAGCGGCATCCAGCATATCCTGCCACGAATCGAGCGACGGGTCTTCGGGGTCGAGCCCCGCCGTCTCGAAGACGTCTTTGTTGTAGTAGAGGCACTTGTTCGAGGCGGCCCACGGCACGCCGTAGTGGGAGCCGTTGTACATCGTTCCCTCGGCCACGCCATCATAGAACTGCTCGCCGAACTCCCCGTCCATCATGTCGTCGAGTGGTTCGAGCGCGTCTTTGCCCACGAGCTGGGGTATCCAGCGCGCCGGCCACCGACTGACGTCGGGCGCTTCGCCGCCGTCGACACGGTTGTTCACGGTTTGTCGCGCGTTGTCCCACGTGACGCTAGTAAACTCCACGTCGACGTCGTGTTCGTCCTCGAAAGCCGCGTTGTTCTCCTCGAAGAACTGCTTGATGTTGTCTCCGACGCCCATCGTGAGGAACTGCACACTTCGCGTGCTGCCGTCGCCGCCGTCACCGCCGCTCTCACTGTCGCCGTCACCACCACTCCCACCGTCGCCGCTACACCCAGCGATGGCGATGGCGCCGCCTGCGCCGAGTGCCTGCAGGAGCCGTCGGCGGTCGATACTGTCCTCGACAGACCTGTCGTTGTTATCGGGCTGCATCATTAATGTCACCTATTTCCATGTACATAATTCTTTGTGTTGCGTGGCTCATTGGTCAGGAATTGTGTTCGTGAATCGCGGTCATGAGGGCAGCGAGTTCGTCACCGATGACCGAGCGGATTCGTTCACCCGTCTCCGCAGTCGCCTGCTTCGGCGTCCCGATGGCACCGGACGTGGAATACTCGTCGAACGAACGATAGACGGCGACGTTGCCACCGTCGAGCAAGTCTTGCCCGCCCCATCTGTAGTGTTCGTCCATCGGTTCGCCGTCGCGGACTGCTGGGTCGCCCACGAGGTCCGGTCGGAGCGCAAGCATGAGTGACGTCTCGAACTCGCCGCCGTGGGCCATCCCCCCCGTCTCCGTCGTTCGGAGTTCCTCGATTCGATCCGACGCCAGGTGGAAGTACGTCGTTCCGAGTACTTCCGCATCGGTGTCGACGCCCACGGTACTCACGACGGCGTCGATGAGCGAACTGTTCCCGCCGTGGCCATTGACGAACAGCACCGCGTCGAATCCGTTCTGGATGCCAGCGTGTGCGATATCCTCAAGCGTTGCTCGTAAGTGTGCGAATTCGAGCGACAGGGTCCCACCGAACGACAGATGGTGTGGCGAGAACCCGCTCCATATCGGCGGCGTCACGACGACAGGCACGTCGTCCAGACGCTCGACAGCAGTGTCGACCATCGCCTCGACCAGGAGTGTGTCGGTGACGACCGGGAGGTGGTTCCCGTGCTGTTCGACGCTTCCGACGGGAATAACGAGAACAGAGCCCGACTGTTCGCCGACACCTCGGATCTGACTCGCCGTCATTCCAGCCCACTCGCTCTCTTTCCGACCGATAGTATCGTACAACATGTTACGCTGATTCTGTCCGCTGTAGCTGGTTCAGTTCCACTCGCTCGCCGTCGGGACCGAACAGATGCATATCTTCCGTATGAAATCCTAACGCGATTTCGTCGCCCCGTTCCGGGCGGTACTCGCTATCGACTCGGGCTACGACTTCTTTCGACCCGTCTGCTGTCTCCAGATAGAGGAAATTGTCCGAACCCATGGGTTCTACGACGTCCACGACCGTATCGATGTACGACCCGGCGTCCTCGGCGACGAAATCCTCCGGACGGACGCCTAGCGTGTACTCCCCATCCGGAATATCGACGTTGAGCGTAAACTCCACACCTGCTGAGTGGACCGCCGTACGTCCACCGCTATTTGTCACGCTCACCTCGAAGAAGTTCATCGATGGTGACCCGATGAACCCCGCGACAAATTTGTTGTTGGGCTCGTCGTAGCAGCGCTCCGGCGGCGCAACCTGTTGGAGCTCACCCTGATTGAGAATCACGATCCGGTCCGCCATCGTCATCGCTTCCGTCTGATCGTGCGTGACGTAAATCGTCGTCACGTCAAGCTCTTCCTGAATCCGCTGGATCTCCGTACGCATCTGGGTCCGAAGCTTCGCATCGAGATTCGACAGCGGCTCGTCCATCAGAAACACCTCTGGGTCGCGGACGATAGCCCGCCCAAGCGCGACGCGCTGTTGCTGGCCACCCGAGAGTTGCTTCGGTAGGTCGTCCATGAGATCCGAAATCTCCAGTAGCTCGGCGGCCTCGGTTACCCGTTGCTCGATCTGATCATCGTACTCGCCTGACAGCCGAAGCCCGAAGGACATGTTATCGCGCACGGTCATGTGTGGGTACAGCGCGTAGCTCTGGAACACCATCGCAATGTTCCGGTCCTGTGGACGAACGTCGTTGACTACGTCCCCGCCGATAGCAATCTCACCGTCGGTGACTGTTTCGAGGCCGGCGATCATCCGAAGTGTGGTTGACTTGCCACACCCGGATGGTCCGACAACGACGACAAACTCTCCATCCTCGACGGCCAGAGATAGGTCCTCAACCGCAAGGACGTTGTCGTCGTATACCTTGCTGACGTTTGATAGTGTAACTTCGCTCATACCGAGTAGAAGAAGCATCGCAATCATCATTAATAAATGTTGGTAGTACCGGCACAGTCAGGCAGACCGATCACATCGAAACCGGCAGCGCCTTGCGGAGCAACGCCCGGTATGACTGCGTAGCCGGCGGTTCTGAACCGAGGCCCAAACGTCACACCCGTACGTACGACCTCATTCCGTGATACAGAAGACGGAGCAGAGAACTACTACTTCGCGGAAAATGGGATCTCAGAGCGGTTCCAATTCCTTTCAACCAGATTGAAAGCCACTTGTTGCGCTCGTGTGGAACAGACGAATGTCACAAAGCGACGTTAGAGTAACTGTAACTGCTGAATTAGGGACTGGATCTTACGTCCCACATGCTCGTGTGGTATGTTGTCACCCTTCGCGAGTGACAAGGCCGAGGAAAATAACATCCGTACTCATGTTAGAATAGACAACATCGGTGGATAGTACCACTTTCCAACGTGATTGGAAACATTTTGGCTCTCGGCGGAATCTATTTCACTCTGCAAAAAAAAAGCGCATCCATGGCCTCGCAAAACAACAAAACGATCAGTGCGGTTGAGACAACGCTGGATATTCTCGCCGCGCTCGAAAAACGTGAACCGGTCGGTCTTTCCGATCTCGCGTCTCATCTGGATATACCCACAAGCACTGTGTTTATTCACCTCAACACACTCGTCCAGCGTGACTACGTCGTCAAGGAATCCGGGCAGTATCGCCGGTCTTTCCGCTTTCTGGAGCTGGGGGGCAGCGTTCGGCAGAGACTAGACATCGGTCGACTGCTTCGCAATAAAGTTGAGGAACTCAGCAGAGAGACCGGTGAGATTGCTGGTGCCGGCATCGAAGAGAACGGCCAGCGGGTCATCCTCTACAGGAGTTCAGGCGGAAAGGCTGCGGGCGACGAAATCCCTATCGGGAATCACACCGAGATGCACTGGACATCGCTGGGCAAAGTTATTCTGGCGCATCTTCCGGTCGAAAAACGAAACGAAATCGTTGCCGACCATGGACTTCCGAAAGGGACTGATAACACGCTGTCATCCCGGTCCGATCTCGAAGCGGCCCTCAAGCGAGTCCGTGACCAGGGCTACGCGATAGACGACGAGGAGCATCTCAGGGGCGTTCGCGGTGTCGCCGTGCCGATATTCAACGACGAACAGGAGGTCATGGTCTCCCTCGGTATCACTGGGCCCAGAGATAGATTCACCTCTAGGTATATGGCAAATCTGTTAGAGATACTTCGATATACGAAAAACGAAATCGAAGTTCGAAGTCAGTACTACGAATACAGTACTATAGACGGATAGACGGGTGGCCGACGTTGAAAGACGTCGACCGCCCGGAGCCGGACCCGGATGGCGTCGTCGCTCAGGTCAATTCCTGCGGAGTCTGCCGGAGCGACTGGCAGGGCTGGGTCGGTAACTGGGACTGGTTCGACTACATATACAGACCACTGCCGCCCGCATCGCTCCCGTTACTCTCGAACTGGGCGGGAAGTCGCCGCTCGTTGTCTTTCCCGATGCGGACGTGGAAACGGCAGTCGACGCGGCCACGGCAGGCGTCTACTACAGCACCGGTGAGACCTGTGACGCATTGTCGCGGGCCATCGTCCACGAAGACATCCACGACGAGTTCGTCGACCGACTGATGACCCGGGCTGAATCGTTCACGCTTGGTGACCCCGCCTTGACTTGCCCGATGAAACACACTGTTCTGATTTGATAGCCAATCCTGGAGGCTCGATACAAATACTGAATTACGTATCACCTCTTGCGAGTATAAACATATCCAGCACAGTTCTTCTGAATATGCCCCGAACGAATACTGGGTTCAGACTGGTAGTTTGTATAACCGAAAAGATAGAACGAAAATTGGGAAATACCAGACCATACCTCTATGCTTGTACCTATACTATGGGTGAGTGTCTATATATCCGATTGCTTTCCTGCTTCTGTTTGGGTGTCGTGCCACGGGTTCCACGCTCGTGCTACGCCGCACTCGGCAACCACTCTGTTGTATCATCCGCTTCAGGCCCCATGGTTTCAATACGCTCTGTTATCTCATTCGGAAACAGTGACTCTCAGTCGCCACCGCACCTCACCAAGCAGTTTTTTCGGTGTTGTTCGGGAACTGCTCGCCAGACGCTCGCCACTCGAACTGACTGAGCTTCTCACTTCTATAGTAACAATTGAAACGATGTACACACTGATCGCACTGCCGCCGTGCGATCAGGTGTGCATTGATTTTCAATGGCTACTATAGCTCCGGCGCCGACTACGACAGTACGATGACCGAACGCTCATCCCCGCCAGAATGACACCACAGGCTACTGATTCCGATATTTCGGACACCGCTGCTGAGACACCTGTTCAAACAGCCGACTCGACGTGGTGGCTTGTAGCGGGTGCAAGCCTCATCTCGTTGGGACTGGCTGCCTACGAGATCGTCCCTGCAAGCGTGACACCACTCATTCAGGAGTCACTACAGGTCGGGCCGACAGCCGCCGGCCTCCTGGTCGGGGTCATGTTCGGCACCGCTGTCGTCGTCAGTCTCCCTGTCGGGGCTGTGCTGGACCGGACCGATTCGAGGACCGCGATGGCACTTGCGGTGGGCACGTTAGTCATCGCCGGGACGTGGGGCTGGCTAGCCGGTCGGCGTGGCCAGTACCAATCAATCCTCGCGTCGCGTGCACTGGGAGGAGCTGCGTATGTCATCGTCTGGAACGCCGGTATCGACATGGTGAGCCGGGCCGTCGACGGCTCCAACCGTGCGACAGCAGTCGGCATCTTCACTGCCAGTGGGCCGGTCGGCTTCGCACTCGGACAGGGAACGGGGCCGCTCATCGCCCAGCGGTTCGGCTGGCCGGCTGTCTTTCTGGCATTCATTGGCCCCGCCCTCGCGGGCTTGGCCGTCTTCTGGCCGGCGAGCCGCGGGCACGGCGGGAGCCGCGGCGATGCCCCGTCCCTGCAGGAATTCGGGGCAGTGCTCCGGAGCCGGAACGTCTGGCTCGTCGGTGTCCTCGGCTTCCTCGGCTACGCGCTGTACCTGTTCGTGAATAGCTGGGGCTCGTCGTACCTCACGCAAGGACTGGACTTCTCCCTGGCCGTAAGCGGACTCGTCGTTGCCGTGTTCCCCGCCGTTGGTGTGGTCTCTCGAATCAGCGGCGGGCTCATCTCGGACCGGGTCTTCAACGGCAGACGGCGACCGGTCGTGTTGTCGTCCTTCGGCCTTGCTGCGCCGCTTCTCCTCGGGTTTACGCAGTTTCGCTCGTTGCCACTGCTTGTTGCCGTCCTCCTGCTGATCGGGTTTGCGGTCCAACTGACGCTTGGCCTCTCGTTTACGTATGTTCGAGAGCTCGTTGATCCGCCCGTCGCTGCGACGGCGGTCGCGTTCCAGACCAGTATCGGCCTGGCAGGGGCATTTGTTGCACCGATCGCTGGTGGAGCCGTAGTAAACAGCGTCGGATTTGAGCCGGCGTTTTTTATTGGCTGGCACGGTTGCTGTCGCCGGTATCATCGTCGCCTGGCAGGCCCCAGAACCGGAACGCCAGTAGGGTAGTACGGACGCAGTTCAGACTATGGCGACGGAATGCTGAGCCCAGATTCGCACCGTCTTCGGACAAACTGATTTGATGATGGTCTGTATATTGCGAACGAATGCCAGCCGAATCGTTCACACTCGCGGCCGCGCAGGTAGAGCCAGTCTACCACGACAAGGAGGGAACGCTGGACAAGACATGCCGGTATATCGAGCAGGCGGGACGGGACGGTGCAGACATCGTGGTCTTCCCGGAGACGTACTTCCCGGGGTACCCATACTGGCGAGGTAGCGTCTCTATCTCCAGATGGACCGACCTGATGGTGGACCTCCAGAAGAACAGTCTCCACGTCGACGACGAGGCTATCGAGGTACTCGGTGAGGCAGTCGCGGAGGCGGACCTCACACTCGTGCTGGGCACGAACGAAGTCAGTGACCGGCAGGGAAGCGAGACGCTCTACAATTCGCTGTTTTACTTCGACAGTACGGGGGAGCTGATGGGTCGACACCGGAAACTGATGCCGACCCACGAGGAGCGAGCCATCTGGGGCCGGGGCGACCCATCCAGCCTGGCCACGTATGAGACGGATGTCGGTTGGCTCGGCGGTCTCATCTGCTACGAGAACCACATGACGCTCTCGAAAGCGGCGCTGACCGCAATGGGCGAGGAGATACACGCCGCCGTCTGGCCCGGCTTCTGGGAACAACACGGTCATCCAGGGGACAAGACTCGAGCGGAGACGAGCGAGGCCGTGGATACCTGTGATATCTATCCCGCCATGCGGGAGTACGCCTTCGAAACCCAGTCGTTCGTCGCTGCGTGCTCGGCGTACATGAGCGACGCTGTTCCAGACGGTTTCTCTGAGGACGAACTCGGGTTCAACGTCGCCGCGGGCGGGAGTATGCTCATCAACCCGGCGGGGATTGTCAAGGCTGGTCCGCTGGTCGGTGAGGAGGGGCTCCTGACTGCCGAGTTCCAGGACGACGAACGGCGGGCGACAAAGGCGTACTTCGATGCGATGGGTCACTACACCCGCTGGGACGCAGTGAGCCTGTCTATCAACGACGAAACGTTGGCGCCCTCACAGCCGCGAGAACCAAGCAAAAATCCGGTCGCCGGAACCAGTTCACTCTCGGCAGCACAGGCACAAGCGGTCGCCGACGAGTACGACGTTCCTGTCGAGGCTGTCGAAGCTGTCGCCGATAAACTGACCGACTGACCACGATTAGTTATAGTAGCCATTGAAAATCAATGCACACCTGATTGCACGGCGGCAGTGCGATCAGTGTGTACATCGTTTCAATTGTTACTATAGGTACCCTCAAATAAACCACACATGCTACGCGGCTGAGTTACTTATTGTAACTGTCCGGAATCAGCACGACGCCGTGGAAGTCGAAGAGGTCGGAAACAGCCGCCTCGATACGACCGAAGTTCGGCGGTAGCGCGACTGCCGGTAGATAGAAATCGACGTTTGAGAACTCGCTATCCGCGGTGGATTGGTTTTGTGGTTCACTCATGTCAATACAATATACTGGGTACAGCCTTCTAAGCTCATTGTAGGATAATTACGGGTATTTATTACGCACAATTATAAACGATTGTTAATACACATTCCGATAGAGACGTGTGCTACTCGCCGAATTGGCTGGTTCAATGACACATGTCTTCTGAGTTGTTTCTCGTTACTTCGTCGCTTAGACTGCGTCCGGAGACTCGTTCTCATTGGTGAAAACACAGTCTCGCTAACACGATCGGGGCCATTTGGGACGGCAGTCAGCTTTTTATTTTTGCCCTCGTGTGTGCACCTGTGCATGTAAACATTGACGTGGAGACCCCGCGTACATACAGCAGTTCACAGATGATGCCACTCCGTTGTCGAACTGGTATTCGTCTTTGACGCTTCGATTGTAATCTCCGTACCTAAAATGTCAATAACGACGAAAATACACATTGAACACGAACGCCTCGCTCTGGTTCCAACGTTACAGAACCTCGAAGACATAGCGATACGTGTCATCACACAGGGGAATACCGATCCGGGCTCCACTGTGTTTCCGTTCCTCATCGAGTATCGTGACAGAGACCGACTCGAAGAGATGCTCGATGCCGATCCGACAGTCCAGAGCTACGAACTCGTCGACTGGACCGACCAGACCGGCATATACTACATCGAACACACCCCCGAAACGAAACTCATCAGCTCAGTCGTCACGGATGTCAACGGATTTCTCGTCCATACCGAAACGAAGGGCAACGGATGGCTCGTCCGACTCCTCCTCCCCGACCGAGAGGCACTCAACACGATCTGGGAGTATGCCAACGAGAACGACATCTCGCTCGATATCATCGAAATCTACGGAAACACGGACACCGGCGGCGAATCGTCGTACGGCTTGACCGATGAGCAGCGGACCGCGCTGACAACCGCCTACGAAAACGGTTATTTCGGAGAACCCAGGGATATCTCCTTGAACGAAGTCGCAGACGAAATCGGATTGTCCTCGACAGCGATGAGCGGCCGTCTCCGGCGGGGTATGCGGAACCTCATTGCAGCAACAATAATCGACAGAAAGGAGTGAGTCCACAGTTCCGCCACTGGGAGCGCTCGGAAGGCGTTCCAATCGTTTTACCGATTTAAACCAACTCTCGTGACATCGAATCGCATTTGAAACTGTATCCTGGTGTATGTGCACACAAATATCGAAAATAGAGTCATTGATGCAGATACTGGACCTATCTAACCGTGGTGTTTACTCGGATCGCCCGCTCGAATCCTTTTGACGGTAGACCGGTCGCAATGCTTTCGCGTCTTTGTTGTATCCCAACCACACGCTCAACGCTGTTGCGGCGAAGACAAGATACACGGGGAACAAGAGAACAAGTGCGTATCCAGCAAACACCGGTGTCAGGACGTCTAGCCAGTACAGTGTCGCAATCCCGGCGAGTCCACCGACCGCGCTCGCGATAATTCCCAGGCGAAACGCCTGAGCAGCGGCGGGACCGGGCGACAGGTGAATCGTATCCATACGGCGTTTTATATGGCTGGTACCTCATAAGTCGCGCGCGAGATACGCTATCAAGGTCCGGGCTAGCATTGGTGTGGCGACATCCCACTGGTTCAGATCCAAACGGCAGGATTCCAGTTCCAGAATACGACTTGCTGTCACTTGAAACAATGTCCGTATAGTAGCCATTGAAAATCAATGCACACCTGATCGCACGGCGGCAGTGCGATCAGTGTGTACATCGTTTCAATTGTTACTATAGCTCGGGCAGCGGATTTGATGCGTCGGTTTCGAGCGGTGGCCTCGCTCGTCGGTGGGACGGACTTATTACCAGCAGCCCGACAAAGAGGTACGTATGAAACTCTCGCTGATCGCCGCTGTTGCGACTAACGGCGTGATCGGTGCCGGCGGCGACATTCCGTGGCAGTATCCCGAGGATCTGATACATTTCAAACAGACGACTATCGGTCATCCGGTGATTATGGGCCGGCGTACCTTTGAGAGCATCCGCCGTGATCTCGACGGCCCACTCCCGGAGCGATTGAACATTGTTCTGACTACGACGCCGCGTCACCTTCCTGACAGTGTCACGGCTGTCACCTCGACGACGGCGGCGTTGACCGAAGCGGCCAACAGCGGCGCATCTACGACGTATGTCATTGGCGGCGCTACTGTGTACGAGCAGTTTCTCCCAAAGGCCGACGAGCTAATCCTCACCGAACTAACGGCAGCGTTCGACGGCGATACGGTCTTCCCGACCGTCGACTGGTCGCGCTGGTCCGAGACGGAACGAACGATACACAGCGACTTCGACATCGTCAAATACACCCGAGTCAGCAGTGACCCGGACTGATATCTGCCGAACAGTCACACCAACCGCTCGGTCGTGTTCCGTGCCGGTCGTTTCGTACTACAGCTACCAGTTTCAGCCGAGTAGCGAGATACCAGATACTGTTGAATATTCATGTTCTGGGGCTGTTAAACAACGGTTTTGAGTGTCGAAATTGCCCGCAAAGTCCCTCCCGCATATAAAACCCAGAAGCAAGTAACAATATCCTTTATTAGTATTTCACATCTTCTTTCATAGGCATGACCGGTAACGAGGAACATCCTAACCATCCCAGTGTCGACCAGTCAGATCGGACTGTCCCCCGTAACCTCCGCCAGACTGGTGACCCCAACATCGAGATGTTGGTGTCAACGCGCGTTCGAAAGTCCCCGTTCTTCCACAAGTCGTTCAACGAGGAGGGTGCCTGGCGGGCAACTGTCTACAACCGCCTCTATCACCCGCGCGGTCTCATCGAGCCCGAGGACGGCGGCGTGATGAAGGAGTACGACGCACTGACTAACACCGTCACCCTCTGGGACGTCGCCGTAGAGCGACAGATTCGGGTCAAAGGGCCCGACGCCGAGGCGCTGACGAACTACGTCGTCACCCGCGACGTGACAGGTATGGACGCCATGGACGGAAAGTACGTCATCCTCTGTAACGAGGACGGCGGCGTCCTGAACGACCCCGTTCTCCTGCGCCCCGAGGAAGACGAGTTCTGGTTCTCTATCTCGGACTCGACGCTGATGCAGTGGCTGCAGGGCGTCAACGTCGACAACGACTTCGACGTCGAAATCGATGAGATCGATGTGGCTCCGATGCAGATCCAGGGCCCGAGGGCGCTCGACGTGATGGTCGACGTCGTCGGCGACAAGGTCAAAGACGTCCCGTACTACGGCCTGATGGACGCCGAAATCAACGGCTGTGATGTGTTGATCAGCCAGACCGGCTTCTCGGGTGAGAAAGGCTTCGAGGTCTACGTCAAAGACGCGATGGAAAACGCCGAACAGGTCTGGGACCCCGTCATGGAGTCCGTCAAAGACCACGACGGTCGCCAGATCGCACCGGGACACCACCGCCGGATCGCCGCCGGTATCATGTCCTGGGGCCAGGACCTCGACCACGAGACCTCGCCGTTCCAGGTCAACCTGGGCTACCACGTTCCCGACGACAAGGAGGCCGACTACATCGGCAAAGAGGTCCTCGAAGAGCAGAAAGACCAGATCGAGAACGGCAACTACCCGTTCGAGCACAAGCTCATCGGCCTGAAGATCGCTGGCGAGCCGATCCGTGACTACGCCCCCGACTTCTGGCTCATCTCCGACCCGGACACGGGCGAAGAGTGTGGCTACCTCACCTCGCCGTGGTGGAACCCGGATCTCGAAACCAACATCGGGATGGGATTCGTCCCGGCCGAGAAGATTCAGGAAGTCACCGACACGCCGCTCAACGACGAGATCTACGACGAGGAACTTGATCTGGAGTTCCAGGTCCATCTCCCCGACGAGTACGCCGACGAGCCCGGTGAGCCGGTGTTCGCGACCGCCGCGAAAGTGCCGTTCAAGGAGTCTGTCAACCCGAGCGCCCGTGAGCAGGCGAAGCTCACGCCCGGAAAGAGGCCGAAAGCGACGACTAATCCCCACTCCGTCTGTCCCAGCAGTCCGCACACCCACCTGTCGTCCGCCGCTATTTTACCTCCCGACTGCCGCGCCCGGTTTTCACTGATACCGTTGTAGCCCTCCGACCTCTCTCCTGCAGTTCCGCGGCCGTATAGATGCTACCCGGAAAATCTCACTTCATGTTTCTTGCTGGACTGCGTCGGGGATACGCTGGCCACGGCATGACACGCTGGCAGTCTCTGCCAGCGAGACGGTCGAAAACAGGTACTTGTAGCTGGGTGGCCCGAGGACGGACAGTAAGTAGATCGGTTTCAGGAGTCGAGACGGTTGTGCCGCCATTTTTCCGTATCAGGCGTCTGATTGAACGTGTAGATGTGGACGCCGCGGATGTTGTACTCGTCGTCTCCGACGTAGGGCGCGAGGCCGTCGATGAGTTCGTCGGGTTCGTAGGTCCCGCGGGAGCCGACCAGTTGCTTGACGAACCCGAGAATGCCCGTCGTCTTCCTGAGGAACTTGATCGAATCACCGACACCGACCTTTTGAGAGATTTGCATCAGGCGCTGGTAGTTCATCACGCCCGGGATACCGACTTCGACCGGGAGTTCGATACCGCGAGCACGGATGCCCTCGACCCACTCTAGCACTGCATCTGGATCGTAACAGAGCTGGGTGACGATGTATGTCGCGTACGGCGCTTTCTGTGCCATCGACTCCGCCAGCGTCTCGTCGTCGATGAAGTCGTGGCCCTCGGGGTAGCCCGTGATTCCGACTTCCTCGAAGGAGTATTCGGTCTCTGCGAGCGCTTCGAGCAGGCCGTGCGCCGACTCGTACTCACCGGCCGGTTCCTCGCGGTCACCTCCTGGGACGAAGATGTCCGTGATGCCTGCCTGCTCAAGTCGCTCTGCAATCGCTTCGAGTTGCTCCTGGTCTTCCACATACCGGGCCGCGATGTGTGGCACGACATCGTACCCCATTTCGGCAGCTTCCTCCGTCTTTTCGACGGTTTTCTCGATGCCGAGTTGTGGTGAGGTCGTGATTGCGATAGTCGCATTGTCGGGGAGGTGGGTAATCTCCTCGTCGAAGCTCTCGAACGGCATCAGTTCGAACCGGGCGCTCGTCAGCAACGTCCGGACACCCTGACTGTCTGAGACAGCGCGTGTTCCGAGGGCCATGAGTTGCCAGAGATAAGGCGCACCCGTACTTTTCTCTGTGGGTGGGGCATCGAACCCATTTATAAGAAATCGCTTCTATCACGCGCTATGAGGCGCACACTGCCGGATCCGACTGGCCACAGTCCCGTAGGAGACAGCGTGGTCCGGTTCGTCCGCGAGCCGGCACAGGACGAGATCTAACAGATTGAGTTCCGCCAGCAGGTCCCGGGTCTGGCCACGGTCGAGACTCAGGCATCGCTGTACCTCGTACACCGTGTCGGAATCGACGACCGCGTCCGCGACGTCTTGCAGCTGGACATCAGCTGGGAGTCCAATCCCGTCGGTGACCAGTTGCTCGTCTGGAAGTTCCCCGACCGAACTCTCGGAACCAACTGACTCGGCCGAAACGGGTTCGGCCACACTGACCTGTCCGCCCCCGGCATCGACTTCACCCTGGCTCGCGCCGTTGTCAGACTGCCCTGATTCGGCCGCTTCTTCTTCCTCGTCGCTGGAGGTGTTGTACGTGTTCGGGACGTGGATGTCCGCTTCTATCATGTACCGGCGGACCGTCTCGGAGGAGACATCCATCTGTATCTGCTCGGCGATCTCCCTGAAGTTGTCACACTCGTCGTACAGTGCTTGCAGGTAGTCGGTGTCCTCGTACGGTGGGACGGAGTCGTCGCGGACGGCGGCGAACGGGCCGTATTCAGAGTTGTTCTCGCGATCAGACTCAGGAGCCGCTGTAGCCGCGCCGTCCGACTGTGGGCTTTCCCGTGAACCGTCACCTCCCTCACTGACAGACTCTGAATCCGAGATATCCGAACCGTCGAGCGCGTCAATGTTACTCTCGACGGCATCGGCCGAACGCGCTACGGTGCCTGTTGCTGAATCGCTATCGACAGCTGGCTCCGGCCCACAGTCGACGCTGGCTGCCTCGTCTGGCGCGCCCATGGCATCAATTGTCAGCTCTACCGTCAGGAGCAAGCCGTCGTCAGTAACCGTCGCCGAGGCATCACCTATCGACAGTGAGGTCCCAGCGGTCGACGGAAGTTCAGTGGCCGACGGTGAGAACGTGACTTCGAGGTCACCACTGTCGGTTAGATTCGCCGTCTCCGGGCTGAGACCTTCGTCAGCGCCGCCGCCGGAACGCAGCGAGACCGGCATCGCCACCGTCACATCGAGGACTGCATCACCGGTGTCGGCCGGCAATGCTTCGACGGTCTCGATGGACCGACCGCGGGATTCGTACGCATCGATGACCTCCGCGAGCGCCGTGAATGCGGTGTGAAGTCCCATGTCATTGAGTGACTATGACACGTTATGCTGTAGAGATAGGTGTGGAATACCGAACCCATTTATAAACTTCCCCAAAACTACGGCTAGCAACACACGTCTGAAACAGTGCCCGCAGGCGGCTCCTCGGATACGTCTCGGTTATCGCGGTGTCGCGATGCCTGCGAGGCGTTCCCCTTTCACGACGACAGACTCCCTGGCAAGCGAGAATATCACTCCTCGTTCTGTCGCTGAGACGACCTGTTGTTGCTCGAACGAGGAGGGTTCGTAGACAGCCCCCAGTCGCTCCCCGGCGTCGACAGTGTCACCGACGGCGATGTCCGGCCGACATTCGAACAATCCCGATTCCGACGCGGTGACCGGCTCCGCGTCGTTTCGAAGCACCGTCTGCCCGGCATGGGGCTCCGGCTCTGCCGGGAGGACTGCCCGCTCGCGCAGGAGATTCTGTATCCCGTCGACACCAGCCGCAACCGCGTCCTGTGCTATCCGGCGACTGTTCGATAGCTCCGCCGTGATAACCGGAATGCCGGCTGCCGCAGCCGCAGCGCGGAACGTCCCGCCAGAGCCGTCGTCGCCGGTGTCCTCGGACTCGTCGGTGATTCTGTAGGAAGTACCGAACGCTTCGGCGAGGCGCTCGGCGGCCGGGTCGCCCGCCCGGCATCTGACGTGTTCCAGCATATCTGCCGTGCCGGTGTGGAGATCGACCGCGGCGTCCGCGTCTTTCACGAGTTCCCACAGCCGAGCGGCAAACTGTTCCTGTAGGCTTCCGGACTCGTCTCCCGGCCACACGCGGTTCAGGTTCGGGTTCATCACGTCGTACTCGCCGGGGGTCATGTACGACCGGTGATCGAACGCGAGCTGGTTCACGACTGGGATGACAAGTACTGTCCCGGCGATAGCCGCGTCGGTCAGGCGGTCGTGCAGTCGCCGTAACGCGGCTGGGCCGTTGAGTTCGATGCCGTGTTGCGCCGCCTGAATATACACTGTCGGCCCGGGGCTGCCGACGTACCGGTGGACAGTCACGGACACGGCTCGTCCTGACGGGAGTCTCCCGAGCCGTCGGTCAGTCGTCGTGTGCGTGACGGCGGTGTAGTCCATATCGATGCCCGGCGGCGCGCAGGCAAAAGCGCTGGGAGTAGGAGCGTCGCTGGGCCACACGGAGCGGTGCTGTGATACTCCTTCGGAACAGAACCACTGACCGGTAGAGCGGCTGTCGCCGGTGTGAAACCCCGTATCATAAAAATCACAGAGGGCTGTTAACATATAACTTGACAGTACAATAGCGTGTTGGACACTGCTCGGAGTTTCTGACCGGAAGCGACAATCACCACAGGGGACCCAAATCTATTAACAATGGTACTCCTGTTATTCTGAAACACTACGTGATAATGCGATGTCAGTTTGCAAAGGAGGTGGACCAGGCGGTAACTATATTGCCACGCCATAGCACGTTCTACCCAGAGTCATGGAGCCTACCGATAGCCTGCCGACCCAGGCCGATACCGTCATCGTCGGTGCCGGAATCGTCGGCTGCAACATCGCCTACCAGCTGACAGCGCTCGGCCGTGAGGACGTGGTCGTAGTCGACCAGGGGCCGATGCCAACCACTGGTGGATCATCCACCCACGCTCCCGGAATCATGTTCCAGACCGCGGAGCCGAAAGTCCTCAGCCAGTTTGCGGACTACAGCCGTCGGCTGTACTCGGACCTCGAGGGCGCGGATGGGCAGCAGGCCTACAACGAAACAGGCGGCATCGAAGTCGCGCGCAGCGAGGAACGCATGGACTTCCTCCAGCGTCGCGTCGAATACGCCAAGGCCTGGGGCATCGAGGACCCGCAGTTGCTCTCGCCCGAAGAAGTCACCGAGCACCTCCCGCTGGTCGACGCCGACCAGATCAAGGGCGGCTACTACTCCCCGACGGACGGGCAGGTCTCGGGCGTCGTCGCGTGTGACGCACTGGCCAGGGAAGCGATGGACGGGGGCGCGAAGTTCGTGCCGCACACGCGCACCGAGGACGTCGAAACAGCGGACGGCGAGGTCCAGGCCGTCGTCACGGAGAACGGTAGTATCGAGTGTAACGAGGTCGTCGTCGCGACGAACATCTGGGCCCGTCAACTCGGCGAGAAACTCGACGTGCACCTGCCGGTGACGCCGGTCGAACACCAGTACACGATGACGGAGTCCCTCGACGAACTGGCCGACAGCGCGGTCGACATCACGGACCACCCGCTGTTCGAGAACTACGAGAACGTCTCCGGGGAGAAGGCAAAACGGCTCCTCGTGGGTCCGGACCGGCCGATTCTCCGCGACCAGGACAACGCGATGTACTACCGGAACCACGGGGACTCCTACGGTATCGGCTCGTACAACCACGAGCCAATCGTGCCCGATCCACAGGACCTCGGCGGCAACGACCCCGACGGCGAGCAGGGCTCGGTCCACGAGTTCACGGACTACCACATGGACAACGCGACACATCCGGACCGGCCGGACAAGGCCCCGCGACAGGCCAGCGACGAGCTGTTGCCCGCGACGGCCGGCAAGGAACTCGAACACAAGTACAACGGCATGTTCGCGGAGTCGCCCAACGGCCTCCCTGTGATGGGGCCCGTCCAGGAGTACGACGGCCTCTGGACGGCGGCGGCCATCTGGGTCACCCACGCCGGCGGTGCCGGCAAAGCGCTCGCCGAGTGGATGGAACACGGCGTCCCGCGCCTCCCTGACGGCCCGATTGACCTCGCCCACTGCGACGTGAACCGCTTCGACGAGCACGAGGGCAGTTGGGACTTCGCTCGGGACATCGGCGGCGAGGAGTACCGCATCGTCTACAACATCATGCACCCCAAGTGGGTCTGGACCGACAAACAGCGGGACATCCGTCGGACCCCGATGTACCACACCCACAAGAAGTACGACGCCGAACTGTGGGCCGAGGCCGGCTGGGAGGAACCCCACTGGTTCGACTCAAATGCCGACCTCCTGGCGGAGTACGGTGACCAGATCCCCGACCGCGAGGGCTGGGAAGCGAAGTACTGGTCACCCATCGAAGGCGCCGAGGCGCTGAACGTCCGGGAGAACGTCGGGCTCCACGACATGACATCGTTCAACAAGATGGAGGTCATCGGGAGCGACGCCGGCGAGTTCGTCCAGTACCTCTGTACGAACGACATGGACATCGACGTGGGCGACGTGAAGTACACGCTGATGTGTAACGAGGGCGGCGGCGTCCGGGCGGACATCACGGTCACGCGAACCGACGAGGACCGCTACCTCCTACTGACGACGGGTCGCGAAGTCGGGAACAACCATGTCGCGTGGGTGCGCGAGCAGTCCCCCGACGACGTGGTCGTCAACGACGTGACCTCCAGCCTGGCGGCGATGGTCTGTACCGGCCCGAACGCCCGGAAGGTCCTCTCGAAGATCACCGACGTCGACCTCTCCGACGACGCCTTCCCGTTCTTCACGAGCCAGCAGTTCTTCATCAAGAACATTCCCGTGACTGCGCTCCGCGTCTCGTACGCGGGCGAGCTCGGCTGGGAGCTCTACACGCCCTCGGAGTACGGCGAACGCCTCTGGGAGCACATCATGGAGGCCGGCGAGGAGTACGGCATCCGCCCGTACGGCAACGGCGCGCTGAATTCGCTGCGAATCGAGAAAGGCTTCCGCCTCTGGGGGAAGGACCTCCACACGGAGCACAACCCGTACGAGGCCGGCCTCGGGTGGGCCGTCGACCTCGAAACCGACTTCATCGGCAAGGAGGCCGTCGCCGCGGCCGCCGACGGCGACAACATCGACCACAAGGTCGCGTGCCTGACGCTCGACGACGAGGATGCCGTCGTGCTGGACAACAAGCCAGTCCTCGACGGCGACGAGACTGTCGGCTATCTCCACAGCGCCGAGTACGGTTACACCGAAGGGGCCTGCGTCGCGTACACGTACCTGCCGCCCGAGTACGCCGAACCCGGGACCAGCGTCGAAATCCTCTACGAGGGAGAGCGGTACGACGCGACTGTGCGTGAGGAACCGCTGGTCTGAGAGCGGTCTGTGACCAGCCGCTGGTTCTATCGGGATTGTAACACGCTGTGGTTCAGTCCCGCACTGCGGTTTCTTCTCGCTACCTACTGATACCCGACGGCTCGACACTGGTCGAAATACCTCTCTGTGACTCCTCTACCCGACGTTCTCTTTTTGCGTGGGTTCCGGCCACCGGTGTATTTAAGAATATGACAGAGACAGTCACAAACGAGATACATGAGCACAGAGACTCCCCCGTCTCGGGCGGATACTGTTGTTATCGGTGCCGGGGCCGTCGGGTGTAGCGTCGCGTATCACCTGACGGAACTCGGCGCGGAGGATGTCACGGTTATCGATCAGGGGCCGCTCCCTGTCACCGGCGGCTCGTCGGTACACGCCCCCGGGATTATGTTCCAGACGTCGCCGTCGAAGATACAGACGAAGACAGCCTACTACACCAGTCGGCTCCTCTCCGATGCTGGCGTCTACGACGAGGTCGGTGGCATCGAAGTGGCCCGGAGCGAGGAGCGCATGGACTTCCTCCGTCGGCGCGTCGAGTGGGCGACTTCCTATGGGCTGCCGGAACCGCAGTTGCTCTCGCCCGAGGAAGTCACCGAGCACCTTCCGATGGTCGACGAGGACGAAATCCTCGGTGGCTACTACTCGCCGACTGATGGACGCGTCGACGGCATCGGCGCGCTCCAGTGGTATATGGAAAACTCTTCGGCGTCGTTCTACGGGAACACGGAGGTCACCGATCTGGATGTTTCGGGGGGCGAAATCAACGCTGTCGAGACCGCACAGGGCCGCATCGACTGCGAGCGAGCCGTTATTGCGACGAACAACTGGGGCTACCAGACCGGCCAGCTGGCTGGGCTCGACCTCCCGATTGCGCCAGTGGAGCACCAGTACGTCGTCACCGAACCGATGGACGAACTCGCCGACGCCGAATCCTCGGTCGGCGACAACACGACCGGGCTGGACGTGCCGGGCGACCGCTCTATCGCTGAGTACATGAGCGAAGGGCCACACCAGCCAGTCGGCCGCGACCAGGACCACTCGCTGTACTTCCGGACCCACGGCGACGCGCTCGGGATGGGCTCGTACAACCACGAGACGCTCTCGGTCGACCCCGAGGCGATGGGGAAGAACTCCGAGGAACACCAAGCGTCAGTTAGAGGGTTCACGAAGGAGCATTGGGAGACACCGACCCACCGCGGCCGAGACAAGTCGGCAAAGCAGGCCTTCGACGAACTGCTGCCGGCGACACAGGACGTGGAATACGAGGCCACCGAGAACGGTATCTTCGTATTCACGCCCGACGGGATGCCGGCCGTCGGCGAGACGGCGCAGGTCGACGGCCTCTGGACCGGACTGGCTATCTGGTGGACCCACTCCGGGGGCTACGGCCGCATCCTTGCCGAGTGGATGGAAAACGGCGTTCCCAGACTGCCGTCCGGCCCGGTCGACACCGGCGGCATCCACGTCCGACGGTTCGAGCCGCACGCGGGCGAGAAAGACTACTTCGTCGACCGCGGGGCCAAGCGCTACGAGCAGGTGTACAGCATCGTCGAGCCGCGGTGGCAGCCCGACGACCACCGGGGACTCCGGACGAGTCCGTTCTACCACCAACAAAAAGAACTCGGCGCGGAGTTCTACCAGAGCGGCGGCTGGGAGACGCCACAGTGGTACGAGTCGAACGCCGACTTGGTCGAAAGATACGAGGACCGGATTCCCGATCAGAACGGCTGGCAGGGCATCAACCGCTCGAAAATCGAGGCTGCGGAGCATCTCCACGCCCGCGACAAGGTGTCGATGTTCGACATGACGACGTTCAGCTCGATTATGGTCGAAGGCGAGGGGAGCCAGGCGTTCCTCCAGCGGGTCTGTAGTAACGATATGGATATCAACACCGGGCAGGTCCGCTACTCGCTGCTGTTGAACGAGGGCGGCGGTATTCTCGCGGATATCACTGTTGTCAGACTCGATGACGAGGCGTTCATGGTGACGACCGGTGGCGGGAACTCGCCCGGCATCCACGGCGGCCATCTGGAAGACGAAGCGCCCGAGACGGTGTCAGTCCACGTCGAGGAAGGCGCGAAATCCACAATCGGTCTCTGGGGGCCGAACGCGCGGCTCCTCCTCCAGCGGTGTACCGACACGGACGTGACCAACGGTGGCTTCCCGTACTTCAGCGCCAAGCAAATGTACGTTGGCGACGTGCCAGTCATCGGGCTGCGAGTCTCGTACGTGGGTGAACTCGGCTGGGAGCTGTGGGCACCGACGGAGTACGGCCAGCGCCTCTGGGAGACGCTGGCAGAGGCCGGACAGGACCTCGGCGTCCGACCGATGGGCGGCGGGGCGCTCAGTTCCATGCGATTAGAGAAAGGCTACCGCCTCTGGGGGACGGACATCGACACGGACTCGAACCCCTTCGAGGCCGGTCTGCCCTTCGCCGTCGATATGGATACAGAGTTCATCGGCAAGGAAGCCTTAGAGGCCGCACGCGACAGGGGCATCGACAGCAAAATCACGCCACTCACGCTCGACGACTCGACAGATATCATGCTGAGTGGGCGGCCAGTGACGAAAGACGGTGACGCAATCGGCTATGTGCAGGCTGGGAACTACGGCTACAGTATCGGTGAATCCATCGCGTACACGTACGTCCCAACTGAATACGCCGAGTCGGGCACGTCGGTCCAGATACAGTGTGAGGGTGAGACCTACGACGCAACGGTGCGTGATGAGCCGCTGTTCGACCCAACCCGAGAGCGCATCATCAAATGACAGGACAGCGCACTGACCCACCAACTTTGACATAAGGCCCGGGACGATACGAACACATGACACAAACCGAATCGGACACCCTGCCCGTCACATACGCGGACATCGAACGAGCCCGCGAACGGCTGGACGACGACACGGTTGTAAAGAAAACGCCGGTTGAACGGAGCACGTCCCTCGGTGGGTTCGTCGACGCGGAGGTACATCTGAAGATGGAGCACCTCCAGTGGACAGGGTCGTTCAAGACCAGAGGCGCGTACAACAAAATCTCTCAGGATGTCGCCGATGGCGTGGAGTCGTTTGTCGCCGCTAGCGCCGGCAACCACGCACAGGGCGTTGCCCTCGCCGCGACGAAATGCGGGGCAGAGTCGACGATTTTTATGCCGGTGAACGCGCCACAGGCCAAGATAGACGCCACCAGAGGCTACGGCGGGAGCGTCGAACTGGTGGGTAACGACTTTCAGGAGACGATGTCTCACGCCAAAGCCGTCGTCGAGGAGACCGACGCCGAGTTCGTTCACGCCTACGACGACCTTGACATAATCGCTGGCCAGGGGACCCTCGGTACCGAAATGTACCATGACTGCCCGGACGTTGACACGGTCGTCGTTCCTATCGGGGGCGGTGGGCTCATCAGCGGCGTCTCGACCGCAATCAAACACCTCTCGCCCGAGACGCGCGTCGTCGGTGTCCAGGCGACCGGCGCGGAGACGGTGCACGAAAGTCTCGACAAGGGGATTCCGGTCGTGCTCGACGAGGTTGACACAATCGCTGACGGCATCGCCACAGGCGGCATCTCGGAGACGACGCTCGACATCATCGAGGCGAACGTCGACGAGGTCGTCACTGTTTCGGACACCGACATCGCACAGGCGATTCTCCTGTTGATGGAACGGGCCAAACAGGTCGTAGAAGGTGCCGGGGCCGCCTCCGTGGCTGCCGTACTGAGTGACAGCCTCGACGTGTCGGGTGAAACGGTGATGCCGCTGCTCTGTGGCGGGAACCTCGACATGACACAAATGCGTGAGGTTCTCATCCATGCGCTCACGGAGCGCCAGCAGCTCCTTCAGCTTCGGGTTCGCATCGACGACCAGCCGGGTGTGATGGAGGAGATCTCGGGGGTCATCGCCCGGCAGGGAGCTAACATCCACGACGTTCGCCACGAGCGGTCCGTCGAGAACCTCGAAATCGGGGAGGCGTACCTCGTCTTCAACGTCGAGACGAGCGGTGCCGAGCATGCACAGACCATCATTACGGCGATACGCGACGCGGGCTACCCCGTCGACAACGTCGCACGGAAGGCCCAAAACGGCGCACTGTGAGCCGGAATCGGCATTCAGATCGACGGATCGACGCCACGAGCGGGGAAACCTATAACAGGTGTGTGGGGGAATTACACATGAGTCAGGCACCATGTACGACCACATACTCGTCCCGTATGACGGCAGTGATGAGGCCCGGAGAGGGGCAGAACACGGCATCGAACTCGCCGCTGCACTCGGCGCGACAGTCCATGCATTGTACGTCATTGACCTGCCGGGCACGCCGCGTGCGCTTGCGCTCAGAGATGACGAAGAGGAGATGCGCGAGGAGTATCGAAACTACGGGGAAGAGGTTCTGGCGAATCTCGGGAACGTCGCCCAAGAGCACGGCGTCGATTACAAGACGCATTTCAAAACCGGCGCACCCAGCGAGGAAATCGTCGAGTTCGCTGAAAACGAAGACATGGACGCGATTGTCCTGGGCTCGGCGTTCCGTGGAAAGCTCGGGAACCTGCTCGGTGGGACAACCGATAAAGTGGTCCGGACGTCGAGCATTCCAGTCATCAGTCAGCGGATGAGTGTCAACGACATTTGACACCAGCTACGCGTCTATCAGTCGCGTCTCACGTATGTAGATCACCAGGCTGGCGCTGAGGAAACTGAATCCTGCGAGTCGGAAGTCGCCGACTGTCATCCCGACGAGGCCGACGCCCATCAGCAGTGCTGCCACCGCGGCTGCCCCTGTTGCCAGAAGTCGTGCCATACTGATGCTAAGTGGGAGTCCGAAATAAATACGCACCCATCAAGCGGTGAGACAATCGAAGACTCGTCGACAGCCAGCAAACCTCAATGTACTAGATAGGAGAAATGTCTGCCGAGTCACAGCCGTACAGTGCTTCAGTCCGTGATATATTGGTGTCTAAGGTGAAGTTTTATTACAGTTGCATCAGTGCATAAGTATGAGACTGTGTAGCACACAAAACACGCCGACAATAGCCCTGCGGGCACGTCGTGTCCGCCCGAGCGAGTACAGTAAGACAAACAGGATGCGACTGCTGTAGGCGCGCTACGCCGGGATGTCGTTACCATGACGGTGGCAACGGACTACGACAGAGGACGACCGCGACTACGACAATGAGACACCACAGACCAGTACCGCGTTCGAGAGGGGTAACGTATGGCAAACAGTGACGACCAAACCGGGGAAATGTCTGACGGGCTTCAGGTCGAGTTGTTCCATCCGGAGTCCGACCGCGAACCCGGTGATACGAACATTCAGGCGGCTGGATTCGACATCCATCCGGTGGTATTCCCGGTGGCGCTGGTGATCATTGCGCTGTTCATCGCAGTGACGATACTGCTCGGTGACACCGCAGCCTCGGCGTACACATGGCTGTTCAATACCATCGGGGACACTTTCGGCTGGTTCTACCTGCTGGCGGTGAACGTGTTCATCATCACACTGCTTTACTTCGCGTTCAGCAAGTACGGCAATATCAGAATCGGCGGCGTCGAGGCCGAAAAGGAGTTCAGCGACTTCTCCTGGATGGCGATGCTGTTCAGCGCCGGCATGGGTATCGGCCTCATGTTCTTCAGCGTCTCGGAACCGCTGTACTACTTCCAGAACCCCCCGAGCTTCTTCGGGGCCGAAGCGGGGACCGGCGCAGCGGCGTCCGCCGCGATGGCGCAGACGTTCTTCCACTGGGGCTTTCACCCGTGGGCGGTGTACGGCCTAGTGGGACTCGGCCTCGCGTTCTTCTCGTTTAACCGGGGACTCCCACTCACCTTCCGGTCGATATTCTGGCCCCTGCTGGGCGAGCGGATTTACGGCTGGCCGGGCCACATCATCGACCTCGTGACGGTGTTCGCGACGCTGTTCGGGCTGTCAACCTCACTGGGACTCGGTGTTGCACAGGTCAACACGGGGCTCTCCTACGTGGGCGGCGACATGCTCGGTGCGGTGAGTGTCCCGACAGGGACCTGGCCGCAAGTCGCGCTCATCGCCGGGATCACGCTCATCGCGACCCTCTCGGTCGCAGCGGGGCTCGACGGCGGTGTCAAGCGGCTGAGTACGCTGAACCTCTACCTGATGTTCGCACTACTCGGGTTCCTCGTCATCGTGGGTCCGACGGTGTACATCTTCGGGACGTGGGCAGAGGGCCTCGGCGCGTACTTCGGAAACATTCTGGCGCTCGGGTTCTTTACCGGGACGCTCAACGAAGCGGCGAACGGGACCCCCACCGCCTGGACCGTGTTCTACTGGGGCTGGTGGATCGCGTGGTCGCCGTTCGTCGGGATGTTCATCGCGCGCATTTCGAAGGGTCGGTCCGTCCGGGAGTTTGTACTGGGCGTGCTGTTCCTTCCATCGATGTTCTCGACGCTCTGGCTCTCGGTGTTCGGCGGCAGCGCGATGTTCAACTCCCTGCTGGGGAACGGACAGGCGCTGGCGACGTACAACGAGGTCGGCCAGACCGTCGCGATGTTCGCCCTGCTGGAGCAGTTCCCGCTTGGCGTGGTCAGTGGACTGATCGCGACGCTGCTGGTCATCACGTTCTTCGTCACGTCGTCTGACTCCGGGTCACTGGTCATCGACCATCTGACTTCGGGCGGAAAGCACGACGTGCCGCGAACACAGCGGATATTCTGGGCCCTTACCGAGGGCCTTGTCGCGTCCATCCTGCTCATCGGTGGCGGTCTGACGGCGCTCCAGACGGCCGCAATCACCACAGGACTCCCGTTCGCGTTCATCCTGTGTCTGATGTGCTATACAGTGTATCTGGGGCTCGACAACGAGTACCAGATACTCGAATCGGAAGAGTTCGCAGAAACGATTCAGGACCTCTCTGAACGGGATGATGTCGACGTCGTGACCGCCGGCGACGAAATGGTGACAGATATCTCCGACCCGGGAGACGACACGGCGACGGGTACCGACTGAAACCTCTCGTTTTGGCGTTTTCCGACGCGACCGGTAGTGTCAGATGCTATAGCCAACAGCGGCCGAAACCGTTCACGCTACCGGCCGCCCAGTTCTGTTTCGACCGTCCGTTCAGAGTGTATCCAAATCCGGGCAGAGCCGCCGATTCCGAACGCGGCGATGGCGAGGCTGGACACGATACTGCCGGCGGGTGAAAGCAGAACCCACGAGACAGCGCTGAGAAACGCTCCGATGAGGAGCCCGTATGTTGGTCGGCGGCTGCCAAAGATATCAGTGAGGAGTGTGCCGACCACGAGAAAGCCGAAGCTTGTGAGTACCAGGACGAACGCACTACTGATGAGAATCGCGACACGGACGAATACCCCGCCAGCGACGCTGAGGCGGGCTAGCGTTGTTGCCCCGTAGAGGCCGACGATACCGACGATCACGTACCCAGCGATGCCGTAGAGGACGGCCGTCGCCGGGCTGTCCGAAATCGCGTCAATCGACTCGTTGACGTAGTTCCGCCGCAGCCGGAGCACCAATGCGCCGGCCACGAGCACGAGAACGAACGAGACGAGCCCGCGGAGCGGTCTGGACAGTTCGGTGCCAACGCCGGGCATCAACTGTCCCACGACGGGATTCACAACAGTTGCCGCCAGTCCCGGGACGGTCGGCGCAACACCGACAGCCGCGTCAACACTCATATGCCACATACCGCGGGTCGCCGTGAAAACCTATCGACCGCTCACCATCGGGTCAGCGTTCGTACTGCCCGGAAATTTAAGCCGTCAGAATACATACCATGTCACAGTGTCTGGATGGCTCGCAGCTCTGCTCTCGAAGCTTGTCTGGGTCGGCAAGCGGGTGGCCGCGCCACTCCAGCAGAGTGACGGGCCGAACAAGTTCAGGCTGTCGAGCATGGACACGGCAACGACGACGTACGACGGTGACATTGGGTGGGCGAGACGGCCGCCAGCGACGGTCGAATGTCCGCGATGCGAGTCGGAAATCTTCCAGCACAACGCGCGTGACAGCATCGACTGTCCGCGGTGTGTCGGCGAATACAGCCACGACGAGTTCGCCGACCTGCAGCTCCTGTATCTCACCTGCCCGGTCTGTCGGAGCCGGATGGAGCACGGGCAACGCCACCCCGAGCGGTTCGACATCCCCGAGTGGGCGACCTGCACGGACTGTCGGTACCACTGGGAGTTCGAACACTCCTACGACCGCAGTACTGATTGAGACGATGGGTACACTGATCACTGCTGCCGTTTGGCCGGTATGCGTTGCTTCGAAACGGCTACGAGATCAAAAGCAGGGTGATGCCCAGTTCCAACACGCGAGTGGGATTCTGCCGTCAGTAATACTTCCAGTCGTCCTCACGGCTCCCTTGCACGACGCCGTCGTCCTCCTCACTGTCCGCCTCTTCTCGCTCATCGGGCCAGCGGATACCGTCTCCGATGAGGCTCTTGTACGCGAAGGCACCCAGACCGACGAGCATCAGCAGAAGGACGACGGTGCCAGCGATTGCTGCCACCTGCCCGACGGATTCGAGCAGGCCCGAACCGAGCTGAACTGGAAACTGTAGCATACATACTGTTCGGGCTGCACAGGTATCACTGTTGTCGCATCTGAGACGGTCGCGACGCCGTCGCTGAGACCGTCTTGAGCACGGCGTTGTTCTCGGAGACGTCGTGGACCCTGACTGCGTCAGCCCCACGTTCGGCGGCCAGCGCTGTCGTGGCCAGAGTCGGTGGCAGCCTGTCCGCACCGGCGTCGCTCATGTCGGCAAACATCGACTTCCGGGAGTGCCCGACCAGCACCGGACAGCCGAGCGCGTGGAACTCGTGGAGTCGGTCGACGAGTTCGAACGATTCGGCGGCGTTCTTCCCGAAACCACAGCCGGGGTCGACGATAATCTGCTCGCGGTCGATGCCGGCTTGCTCGGCGAGCAGGATCTGTTCTGTGAGGTCTCGAAGCACGTCGTCGACGACGTCGTCGTAGGTCACAGTTCGACCTGGGTCCACTGGCGCGGACAGGCTATGCATCAGGATGACGGACGCGTCGTGGTCGGCAACCACGAACCGCATCTCGGGGTCCGACAGTCCCGACACGTCGTTGACGATGTCGGCACCCGCGTCCAACGCCGCGTCAGCGACGGCGGCTTTTCGGGTATCGACGGAGACAGTCGCATCGAGCGAGGACACGGCCTCGATAACGGGCACTACGCGGTCGATTTCCGTTTCGACGGACACCGGATCTGCGCCGGGCCGCGTGCTTTCGCCGCCGATGTCGATGATATCCGCCCCGGACTCGATCATCTGTTCCGCGTGACTGACCGCGAGGTCGCGGCGGTTGTACTCGCCGCCGTCGTAGAAACTGTCCGGCGTGACGTTGAGAATACCCATCACGGCCGCCTCTTCCCTGTCGAACGGCGGCGGGAACGACCTGTCAGACAGCGTGCCTTCGAGTTGCGTGGCGAGCCGACCGAGCCCCAGCCCTGTCGAAGCCAGTCTGTCAGTGAGCTGTTGAAACTGTCGCGGCGTTCCCGACAGCGTCGTGTCGACGAGCTTCTCAGGCATCCCGACAGTCGAACAAGTACAGGTACCGCCACAGTCCTCGAGCTCCTGTTTTAGGACTCCCGCCTGGTCGCGCCGCAACGTGACCGAAAGCATCTGCTGGTGGATTTCTGGTTCACTTCCGGCTTTAGCAGTCTCTCCCGTCGACGCCTGCTGGAGGTTGTCCCCGGGAACGACCAGCCGGCTCCAGCGGTCCCGAGCTTCGGCGACTGCGTAGAGCGATCCTGCGACGAGCACGAAGTCGTCCGCGTCGGCCGCCGCTATCGCCCGTTCGGTGGCTTCCGGAACGGACTCGACTCGCTGGACCTGGGCTGCCTGGCCCTCGAACGCCGCAGCGAGCGACTCCGTACTCGCGGCTCGGTCCACCTTCGGTCGCGCGGCAAACGCTGTCTCGACGGCCGGAAGCGTCGCGATCATCTGCTCGTACTCTTTGTCTTCCATCGCGGCGAAGACCACATGGAGGTCGTCGTAGTCGTATCGCTCGATGAGTGTCGCCAGCGTCGCCATCGCGCCGGGGTTGTGGGAGCCATCGAGGACGACCATCGGGTCGGTCGACCGGACCTCGAACCGCCCCGGCAGCGTCGCGGCCCGCAGCCCCTCGGATATGGTTTCCGTGTCCACGTCGGTGAGTTGTCGGGCCAGCGTCGCGGCGACGCCGGCGTTTTCGGCCTGGTGCTGACCGAGCAGTTTGAGGTTCGATTCGAGCGCCCAGTCCGGCCCCGTGAGGGAGATGCGGTTCTCGACGGCCGAGCGCATCCCGTTCTCCACCGCAGTGACGTCGGCCGCCTCGCCGCCGACGGTGATGGTGTCGGTAATCCCCTCGATTGCATCGAGGGCAGCGCCGGTCGTTCCGGTCACGAGCGGGGCGTCTCCGGGCGCGACCTGTGCTTTGTCCAGAGCGATCTCCTCGATTGTGTCGCCGAGCAGATCGGTGTGTTCTAAACTGATACTGGTGACGGCGCTTGCGACGGGATCGACCGCGCTCGTGGCGTCGTACCGGCCGCCGATACCGACTTCCAGAACTGCCACATCGACGTCTTCGACATCGAAATGATAGAGCGCAAGCGCGGTGAGTACCTCGAAATGCGTCGGCTTGTCGTCCTCGGCGGCCAGGCGGTCGATACATGGCTCGATCTGTTCGACGAACTCCGTCACCCGCTCTTTGGGTATCCGGCCGCCGTTGACCGTGACTTGCTCCCGAAAGCCGTTCAATCCCGGCGAAGTGAACAGGCCGACGTCCAGCCCGGCGGCTCTGAGCACGCTCTCGGTCATCTGGGCGGTGCTTCCCTTTCCGTTCGACCCGGCGATCTGCACGCTGTCGAAACTGTTGTCCGGGTCACCGAGATGTGCGAGCATCCGCGCCGTCGTATCGGTCCCCAACTTGGGCCGACGGCGTTGTAGCGACTGCAGGTAGTCCGCCGACTCGTGGTACTCCATACCATAATTGGGCGGCGGCGGCCTGATTAATTTATCGCCAGAGGGTTCTGCGTCGATAGCACGTAACGAGGTGGAGCACCCTCTTCAGGCCGAAACCCACGAGAAACTCCTCAATGGCGGCCCGGAAACCGTGATCGAGTCATTTCGTAGATCCCGACGTCGCTGCCGCTGCCGTCCGGACTGCTGCTGGGCCACGGAACCAATCTCGTAAGCCGAGATACATGATGTGGCTTACGCGGTCCGTAACGGCGTCTCGAACACATCCTATCCCGATAGTATCAGGTTCACTAACATTATTACGACGGTGTAGGGAAGGGCTAGTCGAGATGTCTTCACAGGATGAGCAATCCGCGACCGAAGAGACACAGGAGCCGATTCCTACGGACTACGATATCGCCCAGTCGACCGAGATGGAACCGATCTGGGAACTGGTAGAGCCGTGGGGACTCGGCCTCGACGACCTCCAGTACTTCGGCGAATACACCGCGAAAGTCAAACAACACGCCATCGAGCGCCTCCGTGAACAGGCCGAGGACAAGGAGCAGAACCTCGTCCTGGTAACCGGGATGACCCCGACGCCGAAAGGCGAGGGGAAGACGGTAACGACCGTCGGCCTCGGACAGACGCTCAACCACGTCGGCGAGGAAGCGATGATCGCCATCCGGGAACCGTCGCTTGGCCCGGTGTTCGGCGTCAAAGGCGGCGCAGCAGGCGGCGGCCGGTCGCAGGTCCTTCCGATGGAGGACATCAACCTCCACTTCACCGGCGACCTCCACGCGCTCACCTCCGCACACAACCTCATCGCCGCGATGCTCGACGCGAAGATCTCGCAGGGTGACGACCTGAACATCGACATCAACAACGTCTCCTGGCCGCGCGCTATCGACATGAACGACCGCGCGCTCCGGGAGACCGTCGTCGGCCTCGGCGGGAAAACCGGTGGGACGCCACGGGAGGACAGCTTCCTCCTTACCGCCGCCTCAGAACTGATGGCTGTGCTGTGCCTGGCGAGTGACCTGGGCGACCTCAAAGAGCGAGTCAGTCGCATCATCGTCGCCTACGACGAGGACGGCGACCCGGTCACGGTCGAAGATATCGAAGCGACCGGCCCAGCAACCATGCTACTCCGGGACGCGATCAAGCCGAACGTCGTCCAGACCATCGAGGGGACGCCGGCGCTGGTCCACGGAGGGCCGTTCGCGAACATCGCCCACGGGACGAACTCGCTCGTCGCCGACAAGACTGCCTTCGGCATGGGCGACTACCTCGTCACCGAGGCTGGTTTCGGCTCCGACCTCGGGGCCGAGAAGTTCATGGACGTGGTCTGTCGCAAGGGCGATATGACGCCGAACGCCGTCGTGCTGGTGGCGTCGGTCCGCGCGCTCAAATACCACGGCCTCGACCAGTGGCCGGTCGACTACGACGAAATCGACGAGGCCGGCGTCGAAGCCGTCGAAGCGGGCTTCTCGAACCTCGACAAGCACGCGACGAACCTCCAGAAGTTCGGCGTCCCGGTCGTCGTCTCCGTCAACCGCTTCCCGGACGACACCGACGAGGAGATTCAGGCCATCTTGGACCACTGCCGTGAGGACCTCGGGGTCAGAGCGGCTGAGTCGAACGTGTTCTCCGACGGCAGCGAGGGCGGCGTCGACCTCGCGGAGAACGTCATCGAGGCAACCGAGGAGAGCAACGAGGAGGACTTCCGGATGCTGTACGACGACGAGGACAGCATCAAGGAGAAGATCCACACCGTCGCGACCGAGATTTACGGCGCTGACGACGTGAAATACACCGGCGGCGCGCTCGACGACATCGAGCAGATGAACGAGCTCGATTTCGACGACTACCCGGTCGTCATGTCCAAGACGTTCCACTCGCTGAGCGACGACGCGAGCCAGAAGGGCGCGCCGGAGGGCTGGGAACTCGAAATCAGCGAAGTGTACCCGTCTGCCGGAGCTGGCTTCCTGGTCGCTCTCACGGCCGACGCGCTCACGATGCCTGGCCTGCCGGCCCGACCGGCTGCCGCCGACATGGACATCGACGAAGACGGTAACATTTCGGGGCTGTTCTGACGAACCGGCCTCGCGTCCCAGCTCCTGTGGCTCGTCCGCTCGATTTTTAACGGATGCCGCTCGGCGTTCGACGAGGTGACGACGCTCACCGCTCCGCGTTTGCGACCGCTTCGTCGAGCGCCGCTTTGCCGGCCGCTTCTGCCTCGTCTGCCCGCTGTTTCATCGCTGCCACGAATGATTCGTCGTCGATCATGTCGAGATTGGCCCGGACAGTCGCGACGGACGCCTGTAGCGCCGCCGCCGCGAGCAGCGCCCCGACGGCCGCGTCCGGGACAGCGACCGGCGTCCCCTTCGCAGTCACCGTGCGGGCGTGCTCAACGACGTCGAGACAGACCTCGGCCGTCTCCAGTGGCACTTCCGTCGAACGTTTCGAAGCCGCCTGCATCCGGGCGTCGTCCCCGGACTCGATTGCGGCCCCGACCGCGTCGACCGTGGCTGCGTCCTCGTCGGCGAGGGCAAGCAGCCGTTCTCGCCGGTCGGCCAGCGTGTCACCAACCTCGCTTAGTTCATCAGCCGCTGCCTCGGACCCGTCTGTGCCGACAGTGTGGATACAGACCATCTCACAGAGCGCCGCGCCCATCGCGCCGCCGACGGCCGCGACCGCACCGCCGCTCGGGGTCACCTGGTCCGACGCGACGTCGTCGAGAAACTCACTGATAGGCTGGTCCGCGAACGTCATCTGTCGGGCTCAACCCCAGTCGGCTCTGGTGATTGACTGTCCATACCACGGCACTCTCGCCCCACTCGCCTAATGATTTCCCTGAAGGTATTCGCCCTCCGCGTGGGCCGTTCCGTCACAAAGGCTATGACCGGACTCTGTCAAGACGCTGTATGGCGTCTTCGTTCGAAATCGTCCAGCCAGCGACGGTACCGACAGAGCAGTTCAACACCTGTGAGACAGAGGTCCGGAAGCTCACGGACCCGCTCGGCTGTACGGAGATGCGGGTGAATCAGGTCATCGTCGAACCGGGATCGGTGACGACACCGCACACGCACGACGGCCAGGAGGAGGTGTTCGTCGCGACGACCGGCGGCCAGATAGTCATCGAGGGTGACGTCCACGATGTCCCCGAGGGCGGGGTCGTCCGCGTCCACCCGGACACGGTCCGGAATCTCTGTAACCATACTGAAGAGACGCACGTCTGGCTCGCTTTCGGCGCGCCGCCCGTGGGAACTGTCGAGAACTTCGGGGACTACGTCGTCAAAGAATGAGCCGAGGCGGCCAGCCCGTCAACCAAGTCCGCACACGGAACGGCTGCCCGTCTCAGCCCCCGTCTCCCAGCGCGTCGTTCAGCTCCGGCACGACCTCGTGGAGGTCGCCGACGACGGCGTAGTCGGCCTTCTGCATGATGGCCGCCTCCGGGTCGGTGTTGATAGCCAGGATGTTGTCCGCACCCTTACAGCCCACCATGTGCTGCACCGCACCGCTGATACCGCAGGCGACGTAGAGGTCCGGGCTGATCTTCGTGCCCGTCTGTCCGATCTGGTCGTCGTGGGGCCGCCAGCCCTCGTTGACGGCGGCCCGCGACGCGCCGACGGTTCCGCCGAGGCTATCCGCCAGCGTCTCCAGTTTGTCGTAGTCCTCCGGACCGCCGACGCCGCGCCCGCCGCCGACGACGACGCGGGCCTCGCCGAGCGACACACCGGTCTCGTCGGACTCCTCGACTCGGTCGACACTGACCCGGAACGCGCTCTCGTCGAGCGACGGCTCGAACGGCTGGACCGTCGACTCAACTGTCTCTGTCGCCGTCTCCGGCGAAAACTCGTGTTCCGCCGCAGTCACCAGTTTCGTGTCACTGTCAAGGCGTGTGTGTTCGACGAGGCTACCACCCCATCGCTGGCGCGACAGTTCGTACACGTCGCCGGCCTCGACGTCGAGACAGTTGGCCGCCATCGGCAGGTCGCGCCTGGCACCGACGTGGGCTAGCACCTCCTGTCCGCGGTCAGTCCCCGGGGCGACGACTGCGTCCGGGTCCGTGGCGTCGAGCAACTGCGCGATACTCTCCGCCCAGGCCTCGGGTGCGTACGTGTCAAGCCGCTCGTCACCGACGTGGTGGAGCGTCTCTACGCCGTAGTCACCGAGTTTCTCCCCGAGCGCCGCCGATTCTGCGCCGAACGCGACGGCTTCGAGCGCCGCGTCGGTCGCCGTCGCCAGTTCACGGGCCAGCGTGAGCGCCTCCAGCGAGGGCTCTTCGGGACTTCCGCCCGCATGTTCGACGAGGCTCAGTATCACAGTCAGATCACCTCCAGGTCGTCGCGGAGCAGGTCGACGACTGCGGGTACGGCGTCCGATCCATCGCCGAGCACCTCGGCCGAGCCCTCCGTGCTCTCCGGCGCTTCCAACCGGACTTTCTCGATACCCCCGTCGAACTCGCTGGCGACTGGGTCCTGCCGCCCGATCGACTGTTTGCGCGCCTGCATCTTGGCGCGCATCGAGGCGTAGCGGGGCGTGTTGAGCCCCTCCCTCACGCCGACGGCCGCTGGCAGGTCGAGTTCGTACACCTCGGTCCCACCAGTCACGTCGCGCTCGGCGACGGCCGTCCCGTCCTCAATCGTCAGGTCTGACACGCCCGCGACGAACGGCACGTCCAGCCGCTCGGCGACGCGAACCCCGACCTGGTGGTTCGCCACGTCGGCCGATTCGTTCCCGAACAGGAGGAGGTCGAACTCCGGATCGGTGCCGGCGTCGCCGCTGAGGGCGTCCGCGAGCGCGGCCGCCGTTTCGCGAGGCCGCCACTCCTCCCCGTCGGTTTCCAGCAGCGTCGCCTCGCCGGCCGTCATCGCGAGCCCGGTCCGGAGCTGTTCGTCGGCGTCCACCGATCCGAGCGACATCACGGTGGCCGTCCCGTCGTGGTCGTCGGCCACCTGAATGGCCTCCTCGACGGCGCACTCCTCGTGGGGCGATATCGTGAACCCCAGATGGCTCGTGTCTATCTCCTGTTCGTCGTCGGTCAGTGTGAGCTTCGCGCCGGTGTCCGGCACGCGTTTGATGCAGGCTACGGTGTCCATGTCGTGTCTCCGTCGTTCGATTGCAGTCGGTTCACTGGCTGTGCTAGCTCCTGATGCGCTCGTTCTCCGGGTTGAACAGGGGCCGGCTCCCGACGACCTCGACGGTCACCGGATACTGCTGGCCCATGTACTCGACCTGGAGGCTCTGCCCTTCCTCGGCGTGGGACTGCGGGAGGTACGCCATGAGGAGGTGCTTGCCAACGCTCGGGCCGGTCCCGGCGCTGGTGACGTACGACCGACGACCCTCGTCGTCGACCAGAACGTCCCCGTTCTCATCGAGGACCGGTTCGTTCCCGAGCATGAAGCGGCGCTCGCCGCCCTCTGGCGCGTGGTCGTCAACGGACAGCGTACATAGCGTGGCCGTATTCTCCTCGTCGATAGCCTCTGCGTAGGCTTCCTTCCCGATGAAATCGGCGTCCTTGACACCGTGGAAGGTCAGCCCCGCTTCCGCCGGGTTGTACTCCAGTTCGAGTTCGTGCCCGAACAGCCGGTACCCCTTCTCCAGGCGGCCGGTCGTCCCGTAGACGCCCATGCCGGCCGGCCGGACATTGTGGTCCTGGCCGGCCTCCCAGAGCACGTCCCAGAGCCGGCGGCCCTGACCCATCGGAGCGTAGATCTCCCAGCCCTGCTCGCCGATGTAGGAGAGCCGCATCGCCCACGCGTCTACCTCGCCGACCGTGATTTCCTGTGCCGTGTACGGCTCGAACGCGTCGTGGGACATGTCTTCTTCGGTGACGCCCTCCACCATATCCCGGGCGTTCGGTCCCCAGACGCCCAGCGTGCACAGCGACTCGGAGCGGTCGATCATCGTCACGTCGGCGTCGTCCGGGATGTGGCCGCCGAACCAGGCCCGGTCGGACCCGCCCGCCGCGCCGCCGGTGACGACTCGGTAGTGCTTGGGGCCGAGTCGGGCGATTGTCAGGTCCGAAACGAAGCCGCCGTTTTCGGCGAGAATCGGCGTGTACACGGTCTTGCCGACGTCGACGTCGATGCGGCCCACGGCCATCTGTTCGAGGTAGTCGACGACGTCCGACCCGCGGAAATCGAAGATGCTGAAGCCCATATCGCCGATCATCGAGACGTGCTCGCGGGTGTGGAGATGTTCCGCGAGGATAATCGGCGACCACCACCGCGAATCCCACTCGTTGGGCCGCTGGAACTCGGCGAGCTCGTCCTCGTACCGGCCCAGTAGATCGCTGTTCGATTCGTACCACTGCGGCCGTTCCCAGCCCGCGGCCTCGAAGAACTCCGCGTCGAGGCCGGCCTGCTTCTCGTAGAACGGGCTCGTCCGGAGTTCCCGCGCCGACTGGTACTGTTCGGCCGGGTGGACGATGTCGTATATCTTCTGGAACCCTTCGCTGGCCCGGTCCTTGACGAACGAGCGGGAGGTCCCGTACTCGTAGAACCGGTTCACGTCGGCCCCGTGGAGGTCGATGTCCGACCAGCCACGCGTCATCCACTGGGCAACCGCCTCGCCGATGGCCGGGGCTTCTTTGATCCAGATTGCGGCACAGACCAGAGCCCGTCGACGTCCTGCAGTGGGCCCAGAAGCGGTGCACCGTCTGGCGTCTGCGAAAGTAGGCCGTCGATTTCGTGGCGGATGCCGGCCTCGGGGTCGTCGAGGAGTTCCGGGACGATCTCCAGCGCGTCGGCCATCGACTGCTCGAAGGCGTCGTCGGTCAGCGGCGGCTGGGTCGGCGAGAGCGGCGCTTCGTCGATGGACGGGATGTCCTCGACGTCCCAGAGTATCGGCCGGTGTTGATACGACCCGACTTCGAGGTCGTTCCCGTGCTGGCGCTCGTACATCTGGGTGTCCATGTCGCGGACGACCGGGAACGAGATTTCGCCCTCGTAATCCTCGAAGAAGGAGATCGGACCGACGCTGACCATCTGGTGCGCCGCCGGTGTCAGCGGAATATCGACGCCGGCCATCTCGGCGAGCTTCGGGCTCCAGAGCCCGGCCGCGATGACCACATCGTCGGCCGTGATGGTCCCGCGGTCGGTCTCGACCGCTTCTATCGACCCGTCTTCGACGTGAAGGTCGAGCACTTCGGTGTTGGGCGAGACGTACAGGCCACCCTCGGTGTACTCGTCCGCCCGCGCTCGCATCACTTCACCGGCCCGGAGCGGGTCACACGTCCCGGCGCCGGTGCTGTAAAACCCTGCCTTGACGAGGTCAGTGTTGACGTAGGGTACGAGCGCTTCGACTTCCTCGGGGGTCAACAGCTCCGCCGGTTCGCCCCACGCCTTCGCTGACTGGATTCGGCGTTTCAGTTCCTCGACCCGTGCCTCGGTGCGTGCCACTTCGATACCGCCGCTGTTGGTGAACGTGTCCATGTCCCGGTACTGCTCGATACTCCGTCGGGTGAGGTGGGTCATCTCCTTCGAGTGTTCCACCGGCATCAGGAAGTTCGAGGCGTGACCCGTCGAGCCACCGGGGTCGGGTAAGGGCCCCTTGTCCAGAATCGCGATGTCTTCTCGCCCCATCCGGGCGAGATGGTACGCGAGACTGTTTCCGACGATACCGCCACCGATGAGTACTGTCTTCGCCGCTGACGGCAGCGAGTTCGAACTCATCGCGGTCTCACCCGTATGCTGGCGGACCGAACTGTACTCTCGCCGCTCGTGGTGATAGCTCTCAACATCATCCGTTTTGAGCGTGGCCCCTTTCCGGAAAGAAGCAAGGACCACAGTTCTGCGGCGATTTATATACCACTGGGACGAAGACCGCCGGAAATCGTTCGTTGTTCAGGGAGTCAGCAGCTACAAACCCCTGTTTCTGTTCGGTAGTCGCGTCGACGGGGCCACGCTGACGTTTCAGAGTCGGAGGGACGGGCAGAATACTCATTCTGTAAAAAAACCAATGGTATGAGTTTTGTGCCGTCCGTTGGAATGGTTCCGACGCGCTCTCTGGTCGTCGTCTCGGTCTCCGGATCGAAGGTACGCATGACCGGTTTCGACCCGGCCTGAGAGTCCTCCGTCAGTTGGGTCGCAGTATCGTATTGATGTGCAGGCTCCTGTTCCCGGGAATCCATTACAGCCAAACGGGATGACGTGACGTACCACGCCGCTGTCCTCACTACCCCGTGCTCGAATGACAACGGTAAAGTCATGATTTCACGCCAAAAGAGATCACCGACTGTTACTGTCGTGTATTATACCCGCTGAGTAATACCAAGAGAGCAGGCCGAAGGCATTGCCTGAACCTTGAGAGTCCGCTCTGTCACCGGTCTCCCGACATCACTCGCGCTGATAGCGGTGGGTGCTGCTTCGGTCCCGATTTCTATAGGGCGGTGCAGTTCAGGAATAGCGACAGCCCATTCGATGTCGGGCTGGCCGTCCACGGGGCCGAGAATAACAATCGTACCAACATTAGCTCACAGAGCCTATCAGTATCAGAGGGATGTTGTGAAGAAGGAACTACATAACAGTGTGGCGGCGCGTGGTCGACGATCGCCGAAGCAGTTGTGGCGCTGTTGTCGTGCCGTTTCAGTCGGCCTGCAGCGCCCGGACTGTTTGGTGCGTCGCTGCCGACACTGAACGGGCGAGTGCCGTCGCGTGCCAGTAGTCCGCAACGCTTCTATCGAGCGTAGTGGCCGATATCTCCCCCTGATGATGTGTTAACTCACGGTCAGCGGCCATGGCCTTGTGGCCGGCGTCAACGAGTACCGTCCGGACCAGTTCCGGCTGTGAACTCGATTCGAGGGCCGCGGTGAGTGCATCGTACGCGGTCTGCCTGATGTCGCGAACCGCTGTCCCATCTGATGGCCGAGCGAGTTCGTCCGCCTCCCGACGTGACTGAATGCGGTCAAGCGCTCGGAACCGGGCGATCTGGCTGTTCGCATCGACAACAGCGCTCGCGGGTCCGACGGCATCAGTGAGGCGGCTGAGACCGCTCTCCACCTCCCAGCGGAGTTCGTCCACAACCATCTGTCCCGGAGATCGCTCGTCAGCGGCCGTTTCCGGCGGCAGGTCCGCCTGCCTGTCGCGGATGTCCACAAGCAGTGTTTCTGCTGCATCTGTCAGCGTCGGCCTGACTGTCCCAGCATCGGATGGAAGCGAAGCAGCGAACCGCGCCCGCAGGTGGCGAGCGTCGTCGAGATACGCCTGTGCCGACTCGGCCGTCTCACCCCATTCGGCGACCGACAGTAACTCCGACTCTTCTCTGGGTAGGACGTCCATGTCACTGGCCCGCTCCAGTCCCGTCTCGATACGGGCGTGGACTAGCGCCGCGCGCACCGGGTCAATCCCGACGTATTCGTGCTCCTGCCGGGTTTCGTGGGCCGCAGACACGGTCCTTTCGTGCTCGTTTCGGAGCGGAGCAGCGGTACGGCCACTCTCGACAACACTCCACCCCGCAGCGGCGTAGCGGGCGTTTTCGCGAGCGCGACGCAACGACCGGAGCGCCATCAACCCGGTTCGGGCCGTCCGCGCATCGTCGAGGCCGTCTGAGGCGTCACTGGCGGCATCTGTCAGGTGCTGTCGGATGTGACCGTTCGGGATTTCTTCGGGGCCCAACGGTGTGGGAAGCGTCGCTAGCAGCGAGCGTATCCGCTCCCTCGCGGCGTCGAAATGCTCCGCTGTGATGTCGACCGGGATCGAAGGAGAGACAGGGGATTCTCGCTCTTCGTCGCGCGGGACATCGGGCAGATTGTAGGCATCGATAGTTGCCTCGCGTTCCCCACCCAGACTGTCGATACTGCTACAACCAGCGATAGCACTGGCCCCAACCAGGGCGAGCACACCACGGCGGGTCATCCGACCGGACTCCCCGCCCGTCGCGGACGTGTCGTCGGTCATGCCTGCTCACCACCAGTCTGGGTTCGGCGGTCGCTATCCGGGGCTGACCCGCCCCCGCCCTCGCCCTCGGCATCGACTCGCTGGCTGTCACAGGCGCTCCCACCGATGGAGGAGGAGTAACTGGAGATGTCGTCGGCGTTGACTGTATCGGGAATCCGGATGAACCACACCGCGTACACCTTGTTGCCTGCTGTGCACGGTTCGTCGTAGGGGCGACTCACTCGGCCGTAGTCGGTCGAGACGCTGTTCGTCGTCCAGCTGACCTGACAGAGCGTTAGTCGAAAGCACTCCTCGACCATCACGTTCTGGACGTAGACGGTTTCCGTGTCGAAGTCAGTCTCGTCGAGGAAGGTTTCGACCAGCGAACTGTCCACGTCTCCGGCGACGGCGAGCCGGTCCGCTTTAGATTCCGTATCGATAATCTTGGACTCCAATCGATGGGAATGCTGGCTTTCGGTTGGCCGACCGTCTCCATCGTCGAGCCAGACAGGCTGCCGGTCGGCGTCAACGCGTGTGACAACTGCCGCCGGGTCGGACTCCATGCCAGCTCTCGGAGCGGTCGAGCCATCGTTTTCGGAAGCGGTGCGTGTTGATTCGTCGCTGCCCTCGAACATTCCACTACAGCCGGCCAGCATCGTCGCTAGCCCGCATGCGCTGTGGAGGAGGGTACGTCGAGTGGAGGGGACCATCGTGTAATTTCCCGCTTGTAATGTCAGATATAAAATTCTCGTGGTAGATGGACGTTACCGAGAGCGTACCAGACATCCCGAAGAATAGATCGAGGAGCGACTTTCTATCGTATTCGGTACTTGTATATCCGCGAATTCAGGCCTTATGTAACTCTATTCGACTCTATTGGCTTATATTATACACATCCGCGGTCAAATACATCCCTGTGAGTGGTGTCCTCTCGAACCAAGAAGTATGGCTGCTAAGTGGTGGAGAGACGCAGATATCGCAACAAAACGGCTAAACCGGATCGACGCGTTCTGGCGATAATGGGGTCAGCGCAGTCGAAAGTCGCACAGTTGATCGAAACGTATGGACTGACGTCGATGGGAACGGAACTGGAGCACGCGTGGCTCGGGAAGAATAGGGAACGGCAGAGTCTCCGTGACCTCGCTGATCGGTTCAATCAAGCGCTGCTTGTGGCTGCAATCCGCAATTCGGGCATGGACGTCATCGACGGCGAACCGGCGAACTTCTATCGACTCTTGACGGACGACGACGTCAGTGCGGGCAAACGGATCGAAGCGCGGAACCGACTCGAACGGGCAGGCATCGACGTCGATACGCTGGAAAGCCAGTTCGTCACGTATCAGGCGATTCGGTACTATCTCACAGAGGTTCGTGATGTGAGCTACGAGCCTGAATCCGAAACTGAACAGGTCGAGCAGGAACGCGGGACAATAGACCGCCTCCGCAGCCGCGTCGAGACAATCGTCCGGGACACGGTCGACCGACTGAACACCGCTGACAAACTCACTGTCGGCGAGTACCGAGTGTTCGTGAGCATCGATATTCGCTGTCAGGACTGCGGGACACGCTACGGCATCAGTGACCTTCTCGACCGCGGCGGCTGTGACTGTGAGTGACCGCTCAATAGATTCGGTCTTTGGGGGGACCACAACAGGATCAGATATCCGTAATCCGGTTGTAACTATCCGGAAGCGCCTGCGCGTCCTCGGGGAGCAACGCGACGACGAGATAGGCGGGGTACTCCGCGAAGTACTCGACTAGGGAGGCGATGCGCTCCGCATCGATGGCTTCCAGTGAGTCAAGCAGCATGAACGGGACGTCCTCGTACACGTCGTGGACGAGGTAGCCGGCGAGTGCGAACACGAGCCCGGTCACTTCCCGCTCACTCTCGCTCAGATGGCCGACAGTGTCTTCGTAGACAGTTCCACCGTCGGTACTCCTGACGACGTGGAGCGTGAACGTCGATCCAGTGACGCTGTCGTCGCTGTTATGGACCGGGTCATCGGGCGTGTCGGTCCGTTCGAGCCAGATCCGTTCGATGTTGCCGTAGCCGAGAATATCGAGCAGGTCGTCCATCTTCTCGTTGAACTGGTCGGTCGCCTCGGCTTCGAGGCGGTCGATACGTGACCGGAGGTCGATCAGCTCGTCAACCACGTCTTCCCGTTGGGCAGCCAGTTCGTCGTTTCGGCGGATGTCCGACTCGATGTCGGCGATCTCCTCGCGTACCTCGTCTCGTTCGGATTCGAGCCGGTCCAGTTCCAGCTCCAGTTCGTTCGCTTTCGTATGGAGTTCGAGCACTTCGTCGAACTCTTCGGTTCGGAGCGAGGTGACCCGCTCCTCGAGTTCCTCGACGCGGGCGGAGAGGTTGTTGCGTCGCTCTCGGAGGTCGACAACAGTCGTCTGCCGGCGCTCGATTTCGGCGTCGACCTCCTCAATCGTGGCGGTGAGTTCTCGCGCTCGCGTGCGCGTCTCCGCAATTTCGTCACGTCGGTCGGTCAGTTCGTCGAGTTCATCGTCGATATCGTCGATCTCCGTGACCGTCTCCTGAAGGTGGTCACGCATACTCTGGAGCGTCGACTCGATACGGTCCGGTTTCACTCGCGAGCCACAGGTCCAGCAGGTCGTCTTTGACCCCTTATACAGCTGGTCCGTGATGTCACCCACACTTTCTGGCTTTGCGTCGATAGCGTCGGTTATCTCCCGGTGCTCGCCGGACAGCAGTTCCTCGTTGAACCCGACGACGTTCTGCAGTCGGGTGGTGTACTCTGAGAGCTCTCGTTTGCGCTCTCGAAGCCGGTCGATGTCCGATTCGAGCGCTTCGAGTCGCTCGTCCGGCGATTCCGGAAGCCCGGATCGTTCGACCGCGAGGCTCCCTCGCTCGTCGCGCAGTGCCGCGATACTCTCCTGTTCTGACTGGATATCGTTTCGCACACGTTTCAGTTCGGATCGAGTCGCCTGGAGTTCATCGAGGGCCGTTTCGAGTTCGTCCCTGTTTTCCTGGGTCGTCTGGAAATCCACGTCCCGCTCGTCGATTCGGTCCTCCACGCGCTGGAGTTTGTCTCTGGTCTCAGTGATCTCGTCGCGCAGAGTTGCCTGTTGCCGTTCGAGATCGGGGAGGTCACGCTTGAGCGACGCGATACGATCGAGTTCCGCATCGATCTCTTCCTTGCGCTGTTCGGCCGCACGTATCTGTCGGTGGATCGACGCCACGTCGACGGGCCGCATAATGATCTCGCGAAGGTCCTCACCCCGCTCGACGGCTCGTCTGGCCTCGTTGTCTTCGAGCAGGAACGCGAACAGATCCGCAACCGTCGGGTCAGTGAGCAGGCCGAGGCCCGACCCGGTAACCCCGTTGTCCGTTCTGGTCAGTGTTTGGGTGTACGTCTCCTCCCCCAGTGAGAGTTCGACGTGCCCCTGGTCGGCGTCACCTTTGATGCTCGCCCACTCGCTCCCGTGAGCGGACATCACCGCCTGTAGAAACGATGTCCGATTAGTCGCGTTCCGGCCTCGGAGCACAGTCACCCCTGGTGGGACCTCGACTGTCGTCTCGTCGATCCCCCCGATTTTTTCGACGGTGAACGTAGCCACCTCCCCAGATACCGAGAGTGAACCCATATTTCGGTGTGTGCGAGTGACGGATATAAGCACTATGGCGCGTGTGGCACCACACATTCCGATTTCTATCCCAGTAGTTGCCTGCGGCTAACAAGCATATGTCTGTTATTCCAACGGATTCGCGGATCTAGTTCCGTGCAGAAACAATCGCCTAAATCCAGATAGCAAACAATTTCGGTAAATAACACTCTCAAACGTGTACCTTTATATTACACAATGGGCGTAGCTGTCGGTGTCGTTGACCATGACAGATCAAGACCGGGCCGAGAGTGCGCTTCGCGCCCACGTAACCTCCGTCAAGGAGGACCTGATGACGGGCGTATCGTTCATGATCCCCTTCGTGACTATCGGGGGTATCTTCCTCGCCGTCGCGTACGCGATAGGGGACACACAGACAGTGTTCGAGAACACCGGCTCGGCAGGCTGGTTCCTAGCACAGGTCGGTACTGCCGGGCTGACGATTATGGTTCCGATTCTCGGCGGATACATCGCGTATGCCATCGCCGACCGTCCGGGACTCGCCCCGGGATTCCTGCTGGCATACATTCTCCAGCAAGGGAACGTCGTCGCCGAAGCGGCGACAGTAATCGGTATCTCCGGCGGCGAAGCCGGTGCCGGCTATCTCGGCGCAATCGTCGCTGGGCTGCTGGCCGGGTACGTCGCGCGTTTCTTCAAGAACCTCGACGTCCCCGAGTTCATCCAGCCGATGATGCCGGTACTGCTGATCCCTGTCGCGACAATGGCGGTTCTAACGCCCATCATGCTGTTCGTGCTGGGCGTCCCTGTCGCACTCGCCAACGAAGCCCTGACCTCTTTCCTGCAGTCGATGCAGGGCGGCCAGGCTATCGTCGTCGGCCTCATCCTCGGCGGGATGATGGCCTTCGACATGGGTGGTCCCGTTAACAAGGTCGCTTACGTGTTCGCGACTGGGCTCATCACGGAGGAGATCTACGCACCGATGGCCGCGGTGATGATCGGCGGGATGGTTCCGCCGATCGGCCTCGCGCTCTCAAACTTTATTGCACCGCACAAGTACGCGGCCGAGATGTACGAGAACGGAAAAAGCGGTGTCGTGCTCGGCCTGTCGTTCATCACCGAGGGCGCGATTCCGTACGCAGCCGCGGACCCGCTGCGCGTCATCCCGGCTATTGTGGCCGGTAGCGCTGTCGGCGGCGCGACCTCGATGGCCCTCGGCGTCACGATGCCCGCACCCCACGGCGGTATCTTCGTGGTCCTGCTTTCGAACCAGCCACTCGCATTCCTGGGCAGCATCCTTCTGGGCTCACTCGTGACGGCCGTCGTCGCGACGGTGATCAAACCGGACTTCGAAGACCGTATCGACGCCGGGGCGGAGACGAGCACCACGCAACCGACGGACGACTAACTACGGAGACTACAATGACAGACGCAATCGCAGCGGACGACATCGAAGAACTGATTCCGGCCAGCCACATTTCGCTGTCCGAGCCACCAGCCGAAAAGGAAGCGTGTATCGAGTTCTTGCTCGACCTACTAGTCGACGGCGGCAAGGTCGAGGACCGCGACCGCGCACTCGACGCGCTGCTGGAACGCGAATCGGAGACCACTACGGGCGTCGGCATGGGGATCGGGATTCCACACGCGAAGACTGACGCTGTGAACCGCCCGTCACTGGCATTTGCTCACTCCGAAGAAGGCGTCGACTTCGGCTCGATGGACGGCGAGCCGGCGACGCTCATCTTCATGATTCTCGTCCCGGAGGCCGGCGGCGAGGAGCACCTCAACATTCTCAGTTCCCTCTCGCGGGCCCTGATGCATGAGGACGTTCGGGACCGACTCCACGAGGCAGAGGACGAGACGACCGTTCAGGACGCACTCCGGGAGGCAATCGCATGACGGTCGTGCGCACTGTGACGATTGTTCCGGAGGCTGGCCTGCACGCTCGGCCGGCGTCGGCGTTCGTCCAGGCGGTCAACGACCACGAGGCCGAGGTCTCGGCCGGTCGTCCGGACGGTGACCTCGTCCAGGCGGCGAGTATGATCGCAGTCACCAGCCTCGGCGTCGGACAGGACGACGACATCAAACTGGTCGCCGACGGGCCGGATGCAGAAGCAGTGCTCAACGAACTGGAGCGGATACTGACAACGCCAGAGGCGGAACTGGACACTGACGATGGCTGAACGCACGCTTCACGGTACCGGTGCGACGCCGCGCTCCGGCGTCGGGTCGGTTGTCTGGTACGGCCGAGACATCTCGCTCCTGGACCCGGACGGCGTGGAAGTCGATCCCGAGACTGAAATCGAGCGGTTCGCCGACGCCGTCGACACCGCCCGCACCGAACTGGAGTCCGAGCGCGAGGCGACTGCCGAACGCGTCGGCGAAGACGAGGCCGCGGTGTTCGACGCGCACATCCAGTTCCTCGAAGACCCGACTATCGAGGACGGCGTCGAGACGATGGTCAGCGAGGGGCTTCCCGCACCGAACGCCGTTGACGCCGCCTTCGGCGAGCACATCGAGCAGTTCGAGGGAATGGACGGGCGGATGGCCGAGCGCGCGGACGACCTCCGAGACGTCCGTGACCGACTCCTTCGTCTGCTGACCGACGGCGAACGGGTCGATCTCGGTGACCTACCAGAGGGAAGCGTCGTCCTCGCCGAGCGGCTGACCCCCAGCGACACGGCGCAACTTGACCCGGAACGTGTCGCTGGGTTTGCCACGGTCACTGGTGGCCGAACGTCCCACGCGGCTATTTTCGCCCGCTCGCTGGCCCTGCCGGCCGTCGTCGGTGTCGGCGACGCTCTCGAATCCGTCGAGGGGGAGGAAGAGGTCGTGATCGACGGCGACAGCGGCAAGGTGGTAGTCAGCCCCGACGACACCGAGCGAGCGGCCGCAGCAAGCGACTCGGGAGCCGCTGTCGTCGATGAGTCCGTCGAGACAACCGACGGGAGACACGTCGAGGTTGCAGCGAACGTTGGCCGACCGGCGGAACTGGACTCCGCAGCAGAACGGGGAGCTGACGGCGTCGGCCTCTACCGGACCGAGTTCCTCTTTCTCGACCGGGAGACGCCGCCGTCGGAGGACGAACAGTACGAGGCCGTCCGCGAGGCGCTCGATACGTTCCCGGACGGGCGCGTTGTCGTCCGCACGCTGGATATCGGGGGCGACAAGCGCATCCCGTACCTGGACCTGCCGGAAGAAGAAAACCCATTCCTGGGAGAGCGAGGAATCCGGCGCTCGCTCAACCCCGATTCGGACCTGTTCGCCACGCAACTCCGTGCGCTCCTGCGCGCTGGGGCGGATGGGGCTGGGGACCTCGCCATCATGTTCCCGCTGGTCGCCACTATCGAGGAACTCGAGGCTGCACTAGACACGCTGGACGCAGCGGCGGCCGAGGTTGGAGGCCACGACGCTGACGCTGTTGCTCCCGAAGTCGGCGTTATGATTGAAACGCCGAGCGCCGCCTTCATGGCGGACGAACTCGCCGCGCGGGTGGATTTCCTCTCTATCGGGACGAACGACCTCACGCAGTACGTGATGGCCGCCGACCGGGAGAACGAGCGCGTCGATGACCTGCACGACCCGACGCATCCGGGCGTCCTGCGCGCGATCCATCGGACAGTTACCGCAGCTCACGCCGAAGACGCCTGGGTCGGGATGTGCGGTGAGATGGCCGGCGACCCCGCTCTGACGGAACTGCTCGTCGGTCTCGGCCTCGACGAACTCAGCATGAGCGCCGTGACGATTCCGGAGGTCAAGACGGCCGTCAGCGAAACCGAGTACAGTGCCGCGAGCGAGCGCGGGGACCGCGCCCGACTCGCCGCAACGCGAAGCGAAGTCCACACCACAGTAGACACATGAAACTCGTCGCAGTCACCTCCTGTCCGACTGGTATCGCACACAGTCAGATGGCAGCCGAGAACCTCGAACAGACAGCGGAAGAGCACGGTCACGATATCAAGGTCGAAGTCCAGGGCGCGATGGGCGCGGAGAACGAACTCTCCGATGCTGACATCGAAGCCGCTGACGCCGCTATCATCGCCGCAGACACGTCGGTCAGTCAGGACCGATTCAGTAGCGTCCCGCTAATCGACGGCACCGTCAAGGACGCCGTCAACGACGCCGAGGGGATGATCGCCGATGCCATCGAGGCCGCCGACGGCGACGCGCCGGCCACTGGGAGCGAAGAAGGGTCCGAGTCCGCAGATACTGGGTCTGATCAGCAGCGCCGCCGTGGCGGTGACCGTTCGAAGAGCCTCGTAGCCCGACTGAAGCGTCTGCTTAGTTGATACGGAGTTAGATCGCTCCGACGTAGGTGACTTCTCGCCCACCCCCTACGATTGAACCATTCGCTTAGCCACGAAACCAAATGGAAAGCGGGCGGTCCAGTTTCGAGTCCAGGATTATATATCCTCTGAAGTCACCGAAACCGACCGTATCAGGAGGCTAGCGGTTGTAGCTCGCTGGCGGTTATTCCTCACCATCGCCCGAGGAGCCAGATATATCGCTACCGCTGGCTCCCGGGGCGAGAAGATACCCCAAAGCTGTTGTCCCCGATTCGGGACCGGACCGTAGTTCCACTGTCTGTCGCTCCTGGGTGACGCCAAACTCGGGGAAGTATTGGGTTGTAGTGGTGCGAACGTCGCTGGTACCCAGCGGGTAGACACTCAGCAAGGGCGGATTATCGTCGGTGGCTGCCCGGTGGGACGCACGTATTGGTCCAGACTCGTCGACTGTGACGGCAATGTCCGGGTGGAAGTGGAGGCGGGAGATGCTCGGCTCTGTCTCAGTGTCGGGTCCACTGAGCATATCGCGAACAAGCCACCAGCCGTCCGCCGCAACGATTGTCCTGTTGTGCCGATACGACGCTGGTGCATCAGACGCTGTTTCATAGCATCCGTCGAAAACCGCCGGTTCTGTCTCCTCGTAGCGTACCGACGGTTCCGTTCGCGCCCCCATCAGATACTTTCCACCGATCTCTATCGGCTCCGTATCGCCGACCTGAACCGTATTGTGTCCAGCGACACTTCTGACGTACTGTCGCCGTTCGTCGCTGGCATAATCATACACACCCGTATCAGTAAGCACACGGTGTCCATCGACCCAGAGCAAGACACTCAACATATCGTTATGTGAGTGGCCGGGTAAATGCGGGGGCCCGACGGGGCCGCCGTCCACTAACAGACGTCCATGGTTCGCATCGAGCCAGTAGTATCCAGATTCCCCACTCGCTGGACTGTTGTGAGCCGGAGCGGAACGGTCATCGGAACTGAATCCGGCGGCAGCAGCGTACTCCAAACAGTCGGCAAGCGGAAGCGCCTGACCGAACACGGCGTCGTTACACAGCGGGATCCGCTCGTCCGGGGGACAGAGATATCGCAGATACGCTACAGCCTGCCTTGTCATCGCTGTCATCCAGTTGGGGACCGTGCAATCACTGGCGGCCAGTACGGAGCACGCTGTCACGTATCGCGTTGTAACGATTGCATGATACATCGGCGACCGCTCGTAGTGCCCTCCGTCGGAAAGAAACTGTTTAGCCCCTGTACGGCCGAGAATAGAAATTCCTTTTGATGCCCATGAATTATCATCCTCAGAGAAGGTGAGTCCGGCCATGAGCAGTGCGAGCCCGTTCTCAACGAGGTGGTTGCCGCCGACATCACCCTCAATGTGGTTTATGAGGAAGAGCGAGTTCCGATATATCTCTCGAGCAAGCACCTCAGTAAGTCTCTCTGGAACGCCTTCCTGGGTGCCCCCAGTTCGCCACGCGAGGTACCGAGTGAGTGTTTGAATACGGAGTGATACTGCCCACGGTGTCCACGCATTTCGAAGGTAGCCCGGCTGACCGATTTCGATACTATCGGCCCAGTCCCACACCCACTGGTCGAACACCTCGACAACCCTGTCGGGAGCCGCCTGTGGGTCTTTGAACCCCAGCGTCGCCCAGCGGAGAGGTTCGAACGCGTATAGTTTCAGCGGCCAGAGAAGCGGATAGTCGTCGAACCGGTCGTCGAACCAGTTAGGTTGGTCTGGCGACCGAAACTGTATTGTCCTATTGAGGAACGTCAGGTTGCCGTCGGCCGCCTGGCGACTCCGTTGCTGGAACATCCGGACGGTCGATTCCGAAAGTTCACCGCAAAGCAGGTCGAGGTCTGTTTCGACTGGACTGGTCGCCACCGAGAGGGCTCGGGGAATCGCCGCGTCGTATCGCCCGTCGAAGTCGAGCGGGAGTCGCGTGAGGACGGAGTTCCGAGTCGTTCGTTCAGCCATTCCGAGTAGCTGAGCAGGCTCCAACTGTGTGAGTGTGTGTCCATACAACCTGACCGCTTTCGGAAGCATCTGCAGGGACTCAGTCATCGTCAGTACTTGGGGCCGTGTACAATTCTTGCTGTTCGCTCGTTGTCACCGTCCGGAACACCTCGCCCAGTCGGCCCGCGATGGCCTGCCTGTCATACTCTTCGGAAACGACTCGGTGTCCGTCTCGACCCATCGCCACCCGCTGATCGGGGTTTTCGAGGAGGGTGTCAATCGCTGCCGCAATACTCTCGGGATCGGGTTCTGTGTGGACACCTGCGTCTGTATCCGTCGCGAACCGCTTGATTTCCCCCCTCCCAGTAACCACGATGGGTAGCGAGCACGCCATATATTCGTAGAGCTTCGTGGGTATCGCGTAGTCCAACTCTGGACTGTCTTTTATCGGGGCCAATCCGACAGTTGCGCTGTCCAGGATCTCCGGGATTCGTTTACGGTCCACCAATCCGACAAACTCCACGCGGTCTTCAAGATCAAGTCTCTCCACTACACCCTTGAGCCGAGATACTTCATCCCCGTCACCGACCAACTGGAGTACGGCATCGTCACTTGAGACGTGTTGCATTGCCCGGATACACGGTTCGAGTGCCTGTGCACTCCCGATATTCCCGGTGTATACGATTCGCGAGTCGTTTTCCTCAGCGGTCGAAACTGACGAGAACCGGTCGGTGTCAACACCGTTTGGGATGACTCGGATCCGATCCCGGAGATCCCTGCCGTACGTGTCAGCGACTGCATCTCCGAGCGTCTCAGTCGTTACCGTGATGCGATCAGCGGAGCGTAACGCAAGACGCTGGAACGTGCGACCGGCTTTTACCAGTGGACTGTCTGCTGTAATGTATCCGAGGGCGATCGAGTTCTCAATCCACAGATCGCGGACATCGATCACCCAGGGGTTCCCGATGGCAGCAGCCACGAGTCCGGGGAACCCAGTGGTGATCGGTGGCGTAGATGTCATGACAACGTCGTACTGCCGGAAATTCATGACTAACCAGAGTGCCGCATGGACTGCGAATATGAGGTAGTAAGGGAGCCGCCGGAGCAGAGAGGGATTCTCCCTCTGTGGCTGCCACGTCCACAGTCGGTGGACGACGACTCCCTTATCGCGTTCTGTCTGCTTACGCTTCCAAGTCCGTTCGAAGTTTCCCGGTGGGTAGCAGAGGGACGGCGTCAGAACGGTCACGTCGAAGCCGTCGTCGAGATTGACGGCTGTGTCGTGGATTCTGGAGGCATTGCCTCCCTTTTCCGGGGGATACCGCTGAGAGACGATGACACAGTCAGTCGTCATCGGAGCGGATTATGTACGGCGACTGTCCCAATCTTAGATGCTTCTCTCCATCTCGACGATGGTACCGTGTCCGTTGGCCTATCGCTGCTCATCGACATCGAATCGTTGCACTGTATCCTTGACGGGAATATTAGTATACATCTGATACTCCCGAGGCGTGCCGAAGCTGAGTCCGTTATGTGTTTTCTTGAAGTTGCTCTATCTCGGTCTGTAACATTGCTTTGTTTCGAGTAAACCGGTCTCCCCACCTGCACATAGCAGATCTCAGCCTCTAAACCACATCAACCCGCTCCGACCCGCCCGGTAACCATATCCTACTGTAAATATAATACAATTACCATATTATATCTAACTGTCTTGCGTATCAAGTCGATGTGTTTTGAGGGCATAATTGGTAACTACTCTATGTACATAGGAAGTAAAGACACACGTAGTACGTTTATACCGTGTGAGAACGGCTAATTAGCATATACCTACTCCACTCATATGTATGTCCGATAAGCACAAACCAACTGCTGACGATAACAAGATTCCGGGACGCTCAACCACTCTAACAGCAAATGAGAGAGGTAAAGTCCATCTTAATCGGAGATCTTTCTTCCAGTTCGGGCTAGCAGCGATAACCGCAGCCATCGGAGTGGGGAGTCTAGGTGCAAGTACCTCGTTCGGTCAAGAGAGCAACACTCACATGACGGATTTTAGTGAGTACGTGTAAGAGAACATACAGTCCTTCGTTTAACGAGTTGCCTCAGAGCGATGCAAAACCTTGTTCTGAACTGAACAGTGAACCCCGGTGCATGGGCCAGAGTCGAGGAGAACTCATAAGAGGATTCCAAGTATGTCTTTCGTCTGATATTATATAACGGACCGATCTCATTTCCACTATACCAAAGATGGAAGCTATTCAGGCTTCAGTACATCTCAGCAACTCTCTCAACCGTGCCATGTGTAGTTAAAACCGGCATTTGAATTGTGAAAGTGAGTTTGGCTCCCGTCGAAGGGAATGCGAAAAATAGGACTGGGGATTTTATTTGGGTTTCTCTGTAGGAAGCCTATACTAATGTCCCGAGCATATTACCTTGAGACGAGAGCAATGATCACGTTCCTCCATCGTTTGTACCACTTCAATCGATCCAATATATCGGGTAGTACAACTTTCGTATATCTGTCATGACAAGTGGCTCTGGGGAGGTCAGTCGTCGCAGGCTTATAGCTTTTATCGGAAGTATCGTGACTATCATCACAGGCCTACTCTACACCTGGCTACCGGGTTTCGATAGGGGTGCTGGTGAACCTCCAGATGGGAACGGGACTGAAAAGTCTGCTAAGGCGCCGGTTCAGCAGACTGCAACGCCTACGCGACCGACTGACGAGCCCGAGGTAGTCCAAGACGCCGAAAATATCAGTGACTACGGTTCGGAGCCGAATCCGAACGATCCCAGTGCGGCAGCAGCGAAGCGAAATCTCAACGCCATTCTCAAGGCTGCAAGGGCTGCCGGCCATGGAGGAACAATATTTGTTCCTGAAGGAGAGTACTATTTTGGCGGTGACGATTCAGGCTATAGCCCGTACGTGGAGTTCGGTGAAACCGTGCCTGCTGGTATTTCTATCATCGGAGAGGGGGCAAACAAATCAGTATTGGCAATTACCAGACACGCTTCCGCTGAAAACCGTCCAAACCAGAGCGGCTTTATCTGGTACGACGGATACGATCACGGGACCGTCGAGATTGCAGATATCAAACTGGACGGGAACTATGAAAACGTCAGCGGACTCGCGGAGAACAACGGGGGCTCCTGGGGCCTCCAAATGTCGAAAAACGGTAATTTCCATCTCAAGCGTGCATGGATTCGAGGGTGGCATTTAGCGGGGGTTCGTGGCCGTGCTGTCCTCAGATCGGTCACAAACTGTACGTTCCAGGATAACGGAATCGGGCGCCACAACGCGACCAACGGAAACTCGAACTCCCACCATATCTCTGTCCGACCGCAGGCAGGCGACGAGTTTACTGTCAAGAACAGTTGTTTTATCGACTGTGCCGGAAACGCGATCAATATTAGGTTTGGCGATGGAGTTACCAAAATTCACAACTGTTATATCAGTGGTACGGGGTCTGGGCTGTGTAAAATGTCCGCGGGCAAGGTCGTAGAACTGAAAAACATCTATCACAGAGCGAACACCCCCTCTTTAGAGCAGAAGGTCGATAAGCGGGACATCGGGCCTGATTTCCACGGCCGATTTTTCATTAATAACCTCGGGAACCGAGGAACCACTCCGACGACCGTCATCATGGACAACGTTCTCTCTAGAGACATGTCTGATTACGCGTTCCAAGCACAGGACGCCATCGGAGATGGCCCGATGAACGTGATATGGAGGGGAGACATGATTGCAATTTATAATACCAACCGTGCTCGGGACGAGGCAGTCATTCGCGACCATGGCGCTGGGAAGTTCTCCAACATCGACATTGATCGGCTATCTATACACAATTCGAAGGCTAAGGCATTCATGTTCACCAGTTCTCAAGGCACGATAGATACATTCAACCACTCCAACACAGATGGAATTGGGAACGCAGGTGACGTTACTATCAACGCAAACAACCAAGGCCAAGGCCGCTTCAGTCCATCGGTTCCCAGTATAAAAGAGGTAGGAGTGAGCCCAGTCGCCTCCGGTGAAGACGTAACCGTAAATTCGGGTAACCGGAAGAGGTGATCCAACTCCTGTTCAGGAGGTGATTGAAGTGGCAATTAAATTGAATGAGAAAATCCAGTCTGGCATACTCAGACAGGAGTCGGTCCTGTAGTGCTTTTGCTACGTCCCCTCCATCTTGGTTCCGTTAGCCAGATAGATCCTGATATCACCGTTGTCGTAGGATCGGTCAACTGTTCTGTCCCGATTAAAACGCTGGAAATCCTGTGACGTGTATTTCCACCGCTGCGGATAATCCGGGTACGTCTCCTGATAGAAGATTCGGCCTTTTCTGTTGATCATCACGTACTTATCGCTACCGTAGTTCTGGCCGAAGTACTGACTGGTTGTGTAATTGAAATGGGGTGGGAGAAACACCTCCCAGAATGATAGCTCTTCGCTCACACCGTGTTCTGCGTGGTGGAACCGTCGGTACTCTATATCGAAATGATAGAGCTCTCTGTTTCCGGTCTCGTGTTCGGTGAGCCACTCGCTGCCCTCGACTTCCATCGCTGTGACCTGGTCGTTAGTCATTCCTGACAGCGGTGATGGAAACAGTGTGAGCGTGGACAGTACGATGAGCACCAATACTGTAAGAGTGATCGCTGGCTTTGTGCTGCGGGCAAGTAACGACCGGCTGGGTTGCCCGAGGCGGATCCGAATTATGTGGAACAAGGGTCCAAGCAAAAGCACCGCGCCAATTTTGGCCACCTGCCAGGGGCGCTCCTGCGTGACGATCAGGTCAAGAAGAAGGAACAAGAGTCCACTAGTGCCGAACACGCCTACAACTGCCCCCATCATAGTGGTCCGAGTGTCCAGCACGTCTCCCTTTTTAAGACCGAACAGAAGAGCGACTCCGAACAGGCCCCCGCCAAGACCAAACAGTACCATTTCGGTCCCAAATCTGAACGTAACGAACTGAACAATATCGATCAGGGATGGTGTGGCCTCCTGTGCAGTTTGGGCGTACGCCTGAACGGGTGCATCGCTGCTATCCGACCCGAAGAGGACACGATAGATAGTATCGAACCGCAGTATAACGCCAGGGAAATTCGAGTACCAACTCATGATAACCGCAAGCGAGAGCCCAAAGGCGCTCGTCGGACTCTGATATATCGTCTGTATTCTTGGAAGATACTGAACAATATAGTACAGCATAAAGATTGCTGTAACGAACACAGCGGTTAGCGGGTGATAGAGGAGAATACTCAGGAGTGTGAGTACCAGAACCGCTCTAATTGCAGGAGTAGGATGCCGCTGGCTTTTGAAAAAGAGATACAAAACAACCGGGATCAACAGGATGCTAAAGTCGAATGGACGAAACAGCGAATGGCTGTATCCAAGTATTGGTAGCAAGACGAAGGGGAGACCCAGAAGGAAACCCCTTCGCGAATCGGCTACCTGAAACAAGAGGTAAACCATTCCTCCAAAATATACCGCGGAAAAAATCACCGGCGTCAGCATCGCTAATGTCATAGCCTCCAGTCCAGTAGCGTCGGCAGTAGCGAGCACAAGCAGGTGAGCGAGAGGGTAGATGTTAGCCCCAGTAGTGCCTGTGTTGACGATGTCCTGTACGTATCCGAGGTGCGTTAGCGGGTCGGCATCTCCGTACATCACATATCCCCGTATGAGAGGCATCAGTAGCAGTAACGCGTCGGTAGCCAACATAAGTGAAGTGCCGAAGACCCACGACCGTTCGTTCGAATTCCCGATGCTTCGAAATATCAACAGTGACCCGGAAAACAGAGACCCGATGATACAACCCCAGAATGAAGTCGGATATGATTCGTAGAGCGATATCTCGTACTCGGTGGCTGGAGGGGAAATTACCGCAATAGCCGTTGATATCGAAAGTAGCAGGACACCGACAACTGCAATGGCTCCCGTAGTTCTCGAGTGAGTGAAAACGGTCTGTTCAGAGTTTTCGCTCATGAATTGTTACCCACAGGCGTTGCTCAGCGAATTGACATTTGTATCGACCGGTCTAGTATTCGTCGAGAACGTATCCACCATTTGTATTGTACGCCCATAGAATAGTCAATATGATTGTTAGTGCGCTCCTAACCTGTTCTGGAGCGCTTATCCTGTACTGTAGCGTTTTAATTGTTCTTCCGAGAAAAATGCAAACAGATTCTACAGCCCACACACATATTACCGCGGAGATACGAGACGAATGACAGTGTGTCCCGCTGTTAGACGCTTACCGATTTGGTTGTAGAGACAGACTTCCCGCTACTATTGACCACTGTGAGTGCGATGCTGTAGTTGCTCTCGGTGACCTGCTCGATGTTGAACATATCGATGTCTGAAGCCGTATTTCCGCTGACTTCCCACTGGACGCTCTCTACCACGGCATCTGAATCAACGACATCGATGTCAACTGACCGGAGTTCGCTATCACTACTATGCACGTCCCACACGACAGTGATATTAGCTTTGCCGTCACCTTTTTGCGATTCAGAGACACTGAACCGTCCGATCTGCGGTTTCAAGCCGTCTCCAGATGCGGACGCTGACGCGGTAGCAGACGTGCCGTTTCCACTATTGTCTGTCGCGGTCAGCACAATGGTGTACTCGTTTCCAGTTCCGTCGTCTCCACTCGCTGTGAGATCCGTTGTTCCTGTAGCTGAGCCACCCGAGACAGCAACACTCTTCGTATCCTCCTGCTCGTTGTTGGTTTCATCGTACAGGCCCAGATCGACGGTTGAGAGATCTCCGTCCGAATCGCTGACCTCCCAGTCAATCGCAAAGGCCGCATCCGTAGTATCTGTCTCGACCTGTGAAACAGATAGACCGTTGACAACAGGACTGGTCCCACTATTGTCAGTGGTAACGGTAATGCTGCTCGAATCGGTGTTCCCGGCTGAGTCGGTCACCGTGGCATCAAGCGTGTGGGTTCCGTCTGATAGCCCTGAGGAGTCCCAGCTGGCCTCATAGTATCCCGTATCCGAGTTGAACGACGCAGTCGACCACGTCTCACCGTCGACGCGATATTCGACGGTGGGGGTGCCAGCAGCGTCTTCGGCATCAGTTACGCTGATTTTCAAGGTGACTGTACCGTCTACTGTTTCTTCAGAAAGGGGCTGTTGCCACGCGATTTCCGGCCTGGCGTCGTCGAGCCTGGCTGGTTCACCGCTGGTACCAACGCTGAAGAAATCAAACATCTGAGTGTCACTCGACCAAGATCCGATCCCAGTCCATCCCGGATCGGTGACGTCCCCATCAGTTACGTCTATATCCCACGAATCAGGCTCTTTCGCGCCATAACTCCAGTTTTTGGCTTGTACAGATGAACCATTGATACGGAGCCGGAGATAGCTCCATTCATCAAGGGGGTTTGAATTGGCTACAGTTTCGCCAAGTGTGGTTTGTGACCCATTGAAGTCCTTCTCAACTCGGAGCTTGATGCTCCCATCGCTTCGAACAAACCAGACAGAATAGCCGACCATGTTTCCACTGGCATCGGTGCCTCCCCGGCCGATCAAACGGCCCCAGCCGTCGCCATCGTTGTTTTCCGAGCTGACATGGACCAGTCCGAGTACCTCGATATCGGTATTTTCGCCGACATCGTCCCAAGACATTGCATGCGAATTAACGGAACTGGCACTGAACTCGACATATGCGTCGCCCGTTGTTGAATCATTCGAGACGACTGACCAATCCGAAGGGTCACCGCCCCACCGGGCTGTCCAGTCTGGGAGGTCGTTCTGTGAGTCGTCTACGGTCTCAGTAGTAGTCGTTTCCTCCTCTGTACTACTCTGGCTCTTCACTCCTACCTCGTCCTCGCTTGGAACATCCACATTCAGCGGGCTCCCTCCAGAGAGGTGACTGCCTACATTGATGTCCCCCATACTTCCGACACTACCGACGTTACCCGTGGAGAGCGTGGCGATAGAGCCGTACGAGTCCTCGGTTTCAAACACCTTCGCATCGGTGTCGTGAACCGATATCTCGCCAACATCAACGTTCTTGAACGCTGCCCCCCTGTCGGTCGCGGATGACCTCATCATCAGTGTACATGTTCGAACCGGCGAACGCGATCCTATCGCCGATCCATGTGATATCAGATGGACCGCCCACCGAATCACGGACTTGGAATGCATACGAAGTGTGGTTCTTCGTCGACACTTGTTCCATATCCAATGTGACGCTGGTGTCCCCACGATCCCCCAGGCTCTGGATGAAGTGTCGACCCAGGAATCCATCGTTCGGCTCGTCCGGGAGCAGCGATTCCAGTTCCGCTGTGTATGCTGTGTGGTTGATGCGGCGCAGTTCGACCCTCTCTCCGGCGGAGAGTTTGAGGAACTGACTACCTGTCCCAGCGGCGTACACGTTCCGGATTCGGTAGGTTCCGTCACCGTATCGAATGTTTATTGCACTGCCCGGACAGTTCTTTATTTTACAGTTTTCGATGACAGTGGTGCTGCCTTTCGGCGTCTGCAGCGAGTCAAACGGATGTGTATTTGATCCGCTGTCTTTGTGATATTCGATCCCGATCCGGTCGAGAGTACAGTATTTCGCGGATGAGAGGTACTGCCTGCATCTAATACCCCGCGTATAGGTGTCCGTAATCCGAACATTGTATAGCGAGAACGATAGTGGATCACCAGCAAGCGAGAACCCATCTGCTCCGCCGCTGTGCGCGTTGAGATCGCCCAGATTGGGAGCGTTTACGTCCAGCGTAAGCCCACGAATCTCGACATCCCCATGGTCTGCGTCCCCGTCGTAGATAAACGCCGTCTGGTTCGAGATAACCGCAGGATCCATGTGTTCAGTCACCGCAAGTGTGGACTTAGCAGGCCCCTCGCCGTAAACTGAGATGCCACGTGGCTGACTTCCACCCAGATTGATGAGAGAGTAGACGTCCTCACTACCGAAGTAGTAGGTCCCTTCCGGAACAAATATCGATCCGTTCGGACCAGCAGCGTCCATAGCACTATGAAGCGCGTTTAAAACTTCTCGTGCGGCAGAGAGGTCTGGATCATTCGGGTTGTGATCGCGACCAACACCGTGATTCGTGATGTCTTCGGCACTATCGGGCACGTAGGCTGGTCTACTCATTGGAAACCTCCCGGTTAGTCTCCTCAGACTTATCTGCCCTGTTGTCAGAACCCATCCACGCCTCGGCGGTGGTGGTTGCGATCTTTCCAAGTGAATTTCTCACGACCGGTTCCACTGTTACCGTTTTTCGTTTGGTAAACAGTCCCTTAATGGCATTTCTCGGGCTGAAACAGCCATATATCCCCGAATTCACTTCACTCGTTTCACACTGATTTCCTGCCCCAGTAATGACTTCTTTCTCAAGGTAGTTCGCTCTTAACATGCTGTACCGAATTCGACCCGACTATGGTATTATAAATTGTTACTTTATATAGGTATCTGGTTATTCGATACAAAATCTTGTGAACTGCATACTTACCATTTCATATTCCCCACTACTGACCTAACGGTCGAAAATCGCCTGAAACGAATAATTCAGTCTTCAACAATCAGCAAGGAGAGGTATTAGATATATCCAAGATGCTTTAGACGATCTTCGACGTCTGACTTCGATGGTTCTTCTTGCTCTGCAACGCTCGCGCACGGATTGCTGGTTTTTTGATCTGTGGCAGATGTAACAGCCCACGGGACCTTTTTGAGATGAGGATGTGGTATCCCCTCCGGATGTCCATACTGTTTCATCTCTCCGAACAATTCACCGTGGTCAGCAGTGATGGCGACCCGCTCCGCATCTATGTTACTGAGCAGGCGACGGATTGAGCCAAGGACTAATCGAAGGTTATCCAGATAATTCTCCCAAGCCTCTTGCTTGGATATCTCCCCACGTTCGATAGCTTCCCATGGGTGATCCTCAGCGTCAGTGATATCCCGTTGTTCCCTGTATGCGGATGCCACATGCGGACGGTGTGGTTGATAATAGTGAAGAATCATCCGCTCGAAGTCGAGCTTTCGTCCCGCAAGAATCGCTTGGTCGGTCACGATATTCGGCGGAATCGTATCGAAGTAGTCCTCGTACCTGTGGTGGCGAGAAAGCTGTTTCAGGAGTTTGAACTGGCTTTCGTCTACTACGTTCCAATCTGCCCAAGTAACTGGCACAACGTACTTGCGCGGTGGCCGTTTCCCGTCTTTAAATGTCGGCTGAGTATGCGGATTCGTAGAGAGATATACTGTGTCGGAGATCTCGTCTGCGTGTTCCTGGGTGAAGGTTTTACACAACCACTCATGAGAAGAGCTTCCTGTGGACCACACGCTATCAACCCTGTCGATAAACTCAAATTCGGGTGCGACTTCCCGCAACGCGTCCACACGACAGGCGTCTAGTACGATCAGTAAATCCCACTTTTTTTCGTAAATGTTCGTGCCGAGAGGGTACTGAGTGGTCAGTGAGAAATATAGGCCATTATAAGCTCCACCTAAAAAATATCGGAGTCCTTCCTCGCCCCCATCTACTTGGTCCCCTGTAAGGGTACGTAGCCACTCGCGTATATTAGTCTGCACAGTGCAGACTTTTTGCAGTGGATGGTATAGTTATAAATATTCTACCCACAGTATCGTGAATGGACCATCCCAGATGTAGTTACGCAGTTCAATATAGATATTATACAAGTAAATATATGTAAATTTTATCTGTTGTTTTCAGATTTCAACAAGGATGGCACAAACAGGACAGCCAGTACCGGATGCATACTTAATGAGACCCACTTCCAGTTAGTATTCATGTACGATGCGGTCGTAAGCGCGATGAACCATCCAGACCCCTTTAATCCCTATATGGGGCTGTTCAATTTCCGATCCATCAGGGCGCTCAGTATGACAGACACTAGTCTAGATGTCGTTACTCCTCGTCCGAGAGCGCCTCCGATAGGTCCTTACTCCGAGTTCGGAGACATACCGAGCCGACATGATTACAGTTCTCACGAGGTCCATTACCCTAGATTCCTCTACTTGTTACCGCAAAAAGTATTCAAATACACGTTATCGTCACGGTCGTTTTCCGAAATGCTCCCAGAGTATCTCTCAGAGAACTTTGAGACGCCAGATATCTGCCATGCTGGCCACATCCATTACGATGGCTACGGGTTAGTGCCGTACTGTAGGAGCAACGATATCCCGCTGACAGTCATGGGGCGTGGGAAAATTTTAAACAGTTTCTATGAACTCTCACAGATCAGTCGGAGAAAAATCAGAGAGACCCTCAATTACGCGGACGGTGTCTTTTGCGTGAGTGAGTCACTCGCACGAACCGCCAACAGTATTACCGAAACACCGAAAGCTACTGTGCTCCCAAACGGGGCGAATCCAGCGCGGTATCCAACGGACAACGAGGCGACGATTCGGCAAGAACTAGGAATTGAGAGAGATACCACACTAATCATGTTCTGTGGCGGGTACACGGAACGGAAAGGGATTAACGAGATTTGTGAAGCCCTGGATGAGATTCATACCGACGACGTAGCCTTCGTTTTCGTCGGTCATTACGGTGATCTCCGCACTGACCTCATCGCTGAACTCAAAGCTAGTCACCACGAGAACTATCGGGTCCTCTGGGAAGTCCCACCGCTGGGTCTCCGGCGGTGGTTCGCTGCCGCAGATATTTTCATGCTCCCAAGCCACGCAGAAGGCCGACCGAACACGATATACGAGTCGATGGCCAGCGAAACTGCGGTTGTCGCCTCAGCCGTATCCGGTATCCCAGAACAGGTGGTGGACGGAGAGACAGGCCTCTTGATCCAAAAGAAAGACTCCAATGCGCTTGCCACCGCCCTGAACAGTCTCATCACCAATCCAAAAGAGCGAGAACGGATGGGAACAAACGGTAAGGAACGGTTGGTATCGAAGGGATGGACGTGGGAAGCACACGGTCAGCGACTTGCGAACCTCCACGAATCGATCATCGCTGATGGACAGCTCCCCACGTCTGAAGTCTTGGACTAATGCCCGCCAGATAGTGTTAGGTTGTGAAGACGTGCTCCTCGAGGAACCGCTCGTACTCGTCAAACACAGGTCGCGGCGAGAAGTCGTCGGCGCGGGACCGCAACCGGTCAGGATCAGGAGGACCAGCAAGCGTGTCACGGACTGCGTTAGCCAATCCATCCACATCATCCATAGGAACAAGTGTCCCATACTCTCCATCGGAGAGAATTTCTCTTGGGCCGCTCGGACAGTCCGTTGAAACGATCGGACATCCAACCGCCAAACACTCGATCAGGACCGTCGGTAGCCCTTCATACCGAGATGAGAGGAGAAAAGCGTCTGACTTTGCCATATATCGATACGGGTTATCGACGAATCCAGGAAGCGACACCACGTCTGACAGGCCCAGTCGTTCGACCGTCGCCTGAACTTTCGCTCGGCACGGTCCTTTTCCTGCTATGATTGCACGTGCATTCGAGTTCCTACTGACTACCTTCTCGAACGCACGGACCCATCCATCCAAGTTCTTTTGACGTGCGTGTCGCCCAACAAATAGGACGACATCCCGATCATCGTTCTCTACCCATTCGTGATCGACTGTTTGGCTGGCCCGTCCACGAATCTGTTCGACATCTACTGGGTTATAAAGTACTGAGATGTCCGAGCGTTCGACTGGAGTACTGTCAGTGAGGCTGTCTGCGACGCCCTCAGAAACACTGATGATTTGATCCGAAGCGGGGTAAAGCCAAGGGACGATTCGTCTGACAATCTGATCCTTTGGTGTCGCCTCGACTTCGTGTCCGAACGCGGAGTGTTGCGTCGGAATGACGGTTGTATCGATGTCGAGGAACCTATTGATAGCGAGCGAGACAATGCTTGGGTGTTCAAGATGGGGAAACAACGCTGCCGGCGTGTGTTTACTTAAATATCTAGCTAGGAACGGCAGATGTGCGGCCACCCCAACCACTGGCGTCGTCGATGGTGGAAGCTCGACGATAGAGACCTGCTCAGACAACTCTGAACGGAGTTCACCGCTCGCCCGTGACAGGAGAAGGTCAATGTCGTACCCCCGGGTGGCCAGCCCGTTCGCGATTGTGATCGCGACCTGCTCTGCACCACCGACAGAGAGATCCGGAATAAAAAAGGCCAGCAGTGGTCGGTCGCCGTCCGTCGCAGCTGAGATATTCTGTTCGGCTACTGTCGAGACAGCAGAACCAGCACCGTCTGAAGGCGTCGGCTCGTCCATTATTGTGTTGGACCCGTCAGATAGACTTTGTTAGTCACTGGATTCGTTCGGTACCAAACTTCACATGGCCGATGGCATCGAAGTAGCACAGACTGTGTATTAGAAATTGGTATCAGGCGGAAGCTATCCGTTCGAGTTGTTCGGTACCGTATTTTAGTCGGTGTTACCTACCAGTTTGTCGATGTAGCGTATTCATACGGATATCTGTAATCGTTTCAAGCGGATAGGCTTTGTTTGAGCGGACAGAAATGTTGTCAACTGAGTCACGGTACGAGTGGGATTCCAAAGCCCAATACCACAATACGTCCTCATTTTGCAGGTATGGTCTCTGTCAGTTTCCGACGCAAGGACGCAACACCCTCGTAGGTCCACTCTCCTCCCAAGGAGGGTAGCAGATGGGGGTGGACAGGACGGTAGAGTGGGTTGGCAAAAAAGGCCAGTAAGAAGTATTTACGGGCCTCGTCGTACCGTCCAGCATGGATTGCTGACCGTGCAAGCGAGCGTCGCATGGACGCGAGAAAGGTCCGCTTGTAGTATTTCCCGTACTCCGCTGCGAGGCTGCCGTGCTTCTCGACAAACAGAGGATAGGCGACGTCGCGCTTCTGTTCGAACTTTGCTGTGATGCTATCCTCTCGGCCAGTTTGGCGATACGTAAGTGTCTCCGTGACCGGTTGGAACTCGCAAGCCTGTGCGAGCCGGAAAAACCACTCACGGTCCTGCCACGCGGGAAATCTCTCGTCGGGCAGCCCGGCATCGGAGATCACCTCAGTGTCGACTAGAACCGAAGAGAACTGTCCGAAGTTTGCGCCGGTCAGCAGATCTGTGACCACCTCGCCCGCCGCAGATGGGGTTGAAACCGTTGTTCCAGTCGCGCTCTCCCGTTTGACCCATGTGTAAACGACTCCTGTTTCGGGTGATGATTCAGTGAACGTATCGACCTGTTTCCTGAGCTTCGTTTCGTCCCACCGGTCATCATCGTCAAGGAACGCGACATAATCACCATTTAAAGTCTGAATACCCGTATTTCGGGCGACGTTTGCACCCCTGTTTTCTTTATGCCGGATAGTTTTCACACGCCCGTCACTCAAAATATCCTCGGGTAATGTCGTCGCTACAGGTGTCGGTGACCCGTCATCAACGACCAGCAGTTCGATCCGGTCGTACTGTTGGTTAAGCACACTTTTAATCGCGGCTGGCAGGCGTCCATCTCTCCCATACGTAGGTATTACTACACTCACAAGCGGATTCTCACCGTTCGTGTGGCATTCCCCCGACATGTTAATCTTGAGTTGTAATTTGTAAACCGGCATACTTAAGTACAACATTGCTACCGACAGACAAGAGTGGTTTCTGGACGAGGTGATAACCCCAAGGTGGCAGATCTGAATTGGTATTATACAGACAATATCGTCTTTTGATTGCGGAGGGACTAACGTGTAATAATAAAACAGCGTATCGTTAGCCGGTGTCTTATCGACCACAACCATAGCTTTTCAGGAGAATTACTATTTGTCAGGTCTCACTATGCTTTAGTACGTAATCCATATGCCGGAGACCAAGTGGGTTTCATCCATGTCGATGTCAAAACCTAGCCAGAGTCGGTTCCAGTGGTTTCTCGTATCGTTTGTGACTCTAGGAACGCTCTCGCTAGTCACCATCTGGGTCGTTGGCATCACTGGTCTTCGAGTTTACCTTGTCGGACTGTTTCTGATCCTACTCGTAACTAGTGAGGTGTTCCCTCCGCTGGCAGACGGGCAGTGGTGGCGTCGGCTACAGGTTGCCAAGCTTGTCGGTTGGCTTATTACTCTCTCCCTCCTGTTTGAGCGGGTCATTGAAGTAGTCTGATCCTTTTCGGTGTTTTTTGAAGGAACGACGTGATAGGGGTGCGAACGGTCTTCGCAATTCATTTTCTCCTGCAGAAATCATGTCCGCGGAACAGTATCAACTTTGAATGAGAATATCATCTGGCTCCAATGCCTGTGGTGTCCCGTGCAAAATAATCGGGATTCCTTCTGGCTTGTGAAATCATCGTTTTGATACTATCTCGTATTAGAAAACAATAAGCGCTTGTCACAGGTGTGCTGTGCCAAGCATAGGTACCACACATAGCAGAAAATAGACCTCTCGAATAGTCGTTACGGGGCTAGCTTGGTCCTTGCGGAGCGCGAGCCTATGCTATCAGCCACTGGTGACGTTAACCCAGATGTGTGTGCGGCGGTACGCGTTCTCGGGACGAGGATTCGCCTCAACTGGTGGTTCATTGCGGTAGAGGAGGTATGAAACTCGAATGTGATCACCGACCAGCGTGGGGGACAGTTCATGTGGCCGCTTGAGAGTGTCACCCGCCCCGACACGGTTTCTGAATCGGTCAATCCGTGCGGTGGCCAGGACACTGCCGTTCTCGATTCTCTGCGCAATGACAACAACAGTATAGTTTAGTTCTTGGCCTTCATGGTTGCCGATGGAGACCTGAACAGTCCGAGAACTGCCGAGCGGGATCTGTGACGGATACTCAGACGCTATGGGTTCTCCGTCGGCGGATTCAGTTACCAGCGCAAACTCGGTAAACTGTTCACCCCGTTCAGTCGATATGGCCGCGTACCCGATTCCGGTACCGGAGAGAAGAAGCCCAAATACAAGCAAAATGCGTATCGTCGGAACACCCCCAGACGGTGTTGAAAACGTTTGGCTCCGTACAGTTGTCATCCACCGCAGGGGACTGAAGCGCACATTTGATGGCACTCGCGCCCGTCGGATCGTTGCAGCAAACGTGAGAAGTACCGTCGTAACACTGATAGCGAATTGGTACGATCCGGTAGTCGCACCAAGCGAGCCCAAGACTAACCCGAGCCCCAATAGTGGAACTATACAGACACTGCTCCCGACTGCAAGGAGAAGTCGTTCACCGGCAGATATTCGTCCTTCCCGGTTGTCAAACAGTCCACCAGACTCAGAAGATCCTCGTGGGAATAGAAGCGCAACTAGAGCGTATCCCGGTGCAACAAGTACCGCCCCCAACCCCAAAAAAATCCCTGCGGGAGACTGTTCGAAATACCCCTGGGCAACACCGAGGTGCCAGAAGCCAAGGAGTCCGACCAACAGAAGATCGATCGGGAGTGTCTCCGTCTCGATGTTCGCATCAGCATCAGTAGCCATTATCGCTTGGTGCGGTCGTAGTAATAAAATTAGACAGTTACTACCAGTTCATGTAACGGATTAGTGCCAAGAGTTCCCGTCCGGAATCTGGCCAAAATAAGGTCATTGGATGGGGAGTAACCTGTTGTCAATCGGTGAATTACCACCGGGAAAGCAACCAGACAGAACACGCCTTTCCAGTTGTACAGATTTGGTCGTTCTTCCCTATCCTTGGTCAAACAAGTCGTTGAAGAGCGGTCAATTCGTACTCGAGAAACTACCCGAAGCAGCACCGGGCGCACAGTGCTTACTGGCCGGTCACTCGGGCGCTGTGACTGCTTCCCTGACGGGGAGTTCCGAAACTGAATCGAGTATCTGAATGGCGGCTGTCCCATCTCCGAAAGGCGTCGTCCAATCCTCAGCCTTTCCGCGCATCTGTGTCGCCGCTGCAGTGATACTACTCGGCTCCCGGCCGGCAACGCAATTCGCACCGACAAACGCCGTCTCAGGGCGTTCAGTTCCATACCTGAGCGTCACACACGGTGTCCCGAGGATGCTCGTCTCCTCTTGGACACCACCTGAATCGGTGAACACCAAGTCCGCTGCACTCTCTAATCTGAGGAAATCGAAGAACCCCAGTGGTTCGATAAGACGAACTTGATCGGGGACTGCGATACCGAACTCTTCGAGGCGATCCTCTGCTCGGGGATGGATCGGGTAGATGACCTCCCGGTCCGCTTGAGCGCTTGCCCGTGCAACGCCGCTGAGAATCCGCTCGAAGGCTTCCCGGTCGTCAACTGTTTCCGCCCGGTGAGCAGTCAATAGGTCGAACTGCCCTTCGGAAAGGCCGAGTTCACTCAGGATCCGACTTTTGTCTGCGGCTTCATCATCAAAGGTTTCGACTGCGTCGACGATCGTATTTCCGGTGACTGTGATGCGGTCCTCGGGGACCCCTTCGTCTCGGAGCAACGCCGCTGTCTCGGCGGTCGGGGGAAAGAGGTAATCGGAGATGTGATCGATGATGACGCGGTTCGTCTCTTCGGGCATGTCGTCATCGAAACTCCGAAGCCCAGCTTCGACGTGGGCTACGTCGACATCCATCTTGCTCCCCGCTAGTGCACCTGCGAGAGTCGAGTTCGTGTCCCCTTGGACAAACACCACCGTTGGCTCGGCATCTTGAAGTTCTTTCTCAATACCAGCGAGCATCGCACCAGTCTGAGCCCCGTGATCGTCAGATCCGATTTCGAGGTTCGTATCTGGCGGTGATAATCCGAGTTGTCGGAAAAAGACGGTATCCAGCGAATCTGAGTAATGCTGCCCAGTGTGGATGATGTGTGTGTCGACGCCACGCCGGTGACACTCCTGAATTACCGGGGCTAACTTGATAATCTCGGGACGCGTTCCAAGGACGAAACCCACAGTGCTGTCAGTCATTGTCGTCCTCGCCTCGTAGGGCGAAATTCTGACAATAGTGCCACCCAATCAGGTTTCATAGCGGTTCCGTGAGTCGTCAACAGGATTTGTTATAGGCCTCCTACGCCGTTGATGATGACCAGCCGTCCGCGAGGGGGTTGTTATAACAGAATGGTATTCGTAGAACAACTCAGATTGTCCGGACATCGAACCCGTGCTCAGTCCAGTGATCCACGTCGATTACATCGACCGGGTCAACCACGGTTCGGCCCGTCATTTTCGACCGAATGTCTTCCGGGTTAAGGTCTGCAAACTCATCGTGTGCTGCCCCGAATATCACTGCATCAGCGCCAGTTACTGCTGTATCGAGCGTAACGAGCTGTAGTCTGGAGTCCGTCGCCCGTGGGTCGTGAATAGTGACTGATCCCTCGTCCCAACCCCCATCCATGGCCGGGCGTGTATCCACTGTGACATTACCGAGCAGCTGGGCTATTTCCAAGCCTGGACTATTTCGGGTATCGCTGACGTTACCCTTGTACGTGATTCCAAGGACAGCTACAGTCTTATTTTCGAGCGAGTCGATAGCGTCCTCGAGTAATCTGATAACGTGCTCAGGCATCCTGCCGTTGACCCGGTTCGCTATATCGATCAGCTCCGTTGCACCAGAGCCATCGCTCAGGAACCGTGGGTCGACAGGAAGGCAGTGTCCACCTACCCCTGGGCCTGGACTCAGAATATCAACCCGCGGATGGTTGTTTGCGAGGGTGATCGCAGACCGCACATCAATGCCGTAGTTCTCTGCAAGGAGAGCGAGCGTGTTAGCATACGCGATACTAACGTTTCGCTCAGCGTTCTGTGCGAGTTTCACGAACTCGGCGGTTGTTGGGTCAGCGGCGACATGTATCTCTCCGCTGGTAAGCGGTTCGTAGAGGGACTTGATAGCGCTAACTGAGGCCTCATCAACACCTCCAACGATTCGATCGTTGGTTCGGAGTTCTGTGAGCGTATTCCCCGGCATCACCGTCTCCGGTGTGTACCCCAAGTGGACATTTTCACCGATATTGAGATCGCTTCGTGATATGATCGGCGCCAGGATTCCGGTAGTTGTTCCCGGCGGCACTGTTGATTCCAGAATGACGGTGTCGCCAGGCCTGAGAACGTTGGCCACGTTTCGCCCAGCGTCCTTCACGTAGGTCAGATCCGCCTCATCGTTCAGTTCGTCGTACGGTGTTGGAACGCAGATGATATGCACATCAGCGGGTTGGGGGCGACGGCTCGGCGTTAGATTACACTCTAACGCATCCTGAATGTACGACTCAAGCTCCGACTCGCTGACTTTGGGCTCGCCTTCGTGGAGGCGATCTATCACATCTTCGTTGACATCGAAACCAATGACATCGGTGCCTTCGTTGGCGAACAGCGATGCGGTTGCAAGCCCGATATAGCCGAGCCCATGGACGCAGATAGTCATATTTCCAGTGCCTCCCGTAGTTTTATCATTGACTCGTAGCGCTGTCCCCGTTCCAGATAGTCTAATATGGGTTCGTGCTCCATTGACGTACGAATCATATAGGTTACCCTTTGTTATGCAGAAGTTGTTCCCAATCAAAAATCAAACACTCTGGTAAACCGACACCTGAGAAAGAAAGATACGAACCCTAATTTGTCCGTTGAATACTTGAACTGCCAGCTATTGGCGGTATAATTCTAAGGAGTGGAGAATGATTCCAGTGAAGGCTGCGAGGATGCCAATAATTGTGAACGTAGTGCTAGCCAGAGCATGTCCAAGTGGAAAAGTTCCGGACTGAAGATAGTTGAACATCGTAAGGTAAGTAAACACAAATCCGATCAGAACGCAGGAGACACCAGGCACGCCGAGCAACATAATCGGATGTTCTCGCTCAACCGTCCGAATAATGTTTCCAACGAGCGTGAGCCCATGCTCAACTGGGCCAAGGTTGTTAGAAGTCTCCACGTCGTAATCTATCGTCGTCGGAACCTCTGTGATCTGGTAGCCATTTGAGTGAGCATGGTACAGAATATTGGTACTTGCATCCATCTGGTCTCCGATTGAGTTGTCCTCAGCGAGCGAGGTTATGGCTTCTGTACTATACGCACGGAATCCGCTCTGTGTATCGCTGATCTGATTTGCCGGCTTGAGGATTCCGAGGCTGAGGTTTGTCATGAGGTTAACCGCAAATAGGCCAAACCGCCTGTACAACGGCATCTCGGTGTCTGCATCCTCATCGAACCGGTTGCCGATGACAACTTCCGCCCCGGATTTCCGCTGTTGTTCGATTAATTCCGGGATGTCACTGGGGTCGTGCTGCCCGTCTGCGTCGAGTATGACCAAGTAGTCGGCGTCACCACGGCTAGCTTGGTCGAAAATACTGTTGAGGGCACCGCCATACCCGATGTTACGGTCGTGCTCATACACTGTTGCACCGGCCGCCGCTGCGACTTCGACGGTGTCGTCAGTACTCCCATCGTCGACCACCAGAACGGTGTCTACATAGTTCTTAGCTGACTCCACTACTGCCCCAATCGTCGCCGCCTCGTTGTACGCGGGAATTCCGACCATGACAGTCGGGTCCGGCTCGGTGACGGGCTCAAGACGGGCTTCGACTGTGAATTCCTCGGTATTCTCCAGGGCTTCGCGGCTTGCCGAGAGATTAACTGACCCCTTCTCTTCACCATGGTACAGGAGTCCCGGATACCCAGCTTGCTTAGCGAACAGACGCAACCGCTCGCGAGGGGTATCGGTCTCAGCCCAGTTTCCAGAAGGGAGAACCACCTCTGCATCAAGCCACCGGGCAAAAGTGAGTGCCTGAAGGTCAGCATCAACAGCAGCTGTAACGATTGCTTGGTGTGCCCGTGAGTGTATGCGAAGGATTTCAGCCGCGATCCACTCAGCGTTCGACTCGGTCGCGACTAGTCCCACCGCGGGCAAGTTCTTGGAAACCTCGCGGATACCGTCATTAGCGGGTGATTGTTGGATTCTATCCGACATCTCAGTCCCACTCCGGAACCGCTCTCGATGGCGGTCGTTCGGTGTGGTCGCCCACACGCTCCAGTACGTATAGTGGTATCATTGTGGCGAGTAGTGGACTCCGTTGTGCTCTGCTGTGAACGAGTTATCACATTGTTATTCCCAGCTTTCCGAGATTGCCCCAATCCTGTATTATCCGCAAAAAGCAGGTAACAAAGTATAGTCTGACGCGGGGATACAACGCATGATCGCTACGGTATCAGATGGGATTATAGTAACAATTGAAACGATTTAACACTGATCGCACTGCCGTCGTGCAATCAGGTGTGCATTGATTTTCAATGGCTACTATAGTTCGGCACAGTCTCTGTGAGATCGAGATGACTCGCTCGGGAAACGAGACGTATGTCTACGAATAACTTAAAACATGAAAACCGCGTCTTCGAATGACATGTCGATGAATGATGTCAGCAATTGTCGGGTGCTAGTTACCGGGGGTGGTGGGTTCGTTGGAAGCCATCTAACATCAGCGTTAGCGGTGGATAACCATGTTCAAGTCCTTGATAACTTCTCGACGGGACGGCGAGCAAACCTCCCGGAGGATGTGACTGTAATTGAGGGTGATATACGAGATACGGAAACAGTCAGCAAAGCGATGGACGACGTCGACATAGTTTTTCATGAGGCCGCGATGGTTAGTGTCCCCGAGTCAATCGAGCAGCCGGTCGACTGTCACGAGCTCAACGGGTCGGCAACCGTCACCGTTCTCGATTGCGCTCGACGGCAGGATGCAAGGGTCGTACTCGCCTCAAGTGCCGCCGTATACGGCAATCCCGATACAGTCCCGATTAGAGAAGCGGAGCCGGCCGACCCACGCACTCCATATGGAATCGAGAAGCATCTCGGTGAACAGTATGCGCAGTTTTACACAGAACGGTACGGCCTGCCGACAGTTCCGTTACGATACTTCAACGTCTACGGGCCGCGTGGGCTTGACGGGGAGTACGCCGGTGTCATCGGCACCTTCATCCGGCAGGCGCAGGCGGGCAACCCGCTCACAATCGAGGGTGACGGGGAACAGACGCGAGATTTCGTCCACGTCGATGATGTCGTACGTGCAAACCTGCTTGCAGCTACAACGGATGCTATCGGCAGGCCGTTCAACGTCGGAACTGGACGAAGTATCTCTATCAACGAACTCGCCGAAACCGTCCGAGATGTCGTTGGAACGGATGTGGGGATAAAACACGTCCCTGAACGCACAGATGACATCAAGGAGAGCGAAGCAGATCTCAGTGACGCACGCACACTGCTGGGATATGAACCAACAGTGTCGCTTGAAAAAGGGCTTGAATCGACGCTCAGTGCTGAAGGGGAATAAACGCCGCCGGTTGCTGATCGAGTTATATGTACAAATATAATAAGAGATCCACATTCAGACCAGTTATTTGATCTCGATATCAAAGATGTAGATACTTGCTTGCTTCATCGATTCAGTGATGTCCGTATGAAGGATATAGATAATCCATACGTAATGATATAAAACAACGTCTACCACTGGTCCTGATCCAAAACATTTGGCTTGCTCAAGCAGCCCAATATAATACACCGAGAACTGGCGACTGGAGTAGCCCGGAGAGTTGAGAAGTGGATACCGGCACGATGAGGACGGAGGTGCATCGGACGCTGACTGTAACAGGAAATGTCAGAATGCTCTATTTCTTGGCCTCTACCCAGTTCTAACTGGGCAATCCACTCGGTTACAAGTACCCTCACTCGGGAATATCTTCGGACGGAGCTTCCAGCAGGGCTGGGGTATATTGGGACGGTTTTAAACAGTAGCTATATAATGATCACATTATCGGTAGGGCTGGTATCTCATGGCGGCAGACAGCGCTCGCTGACCTCTGCTACCGAGGGGACTTTTACCGATTCGGATGGAAACAGTTGTATGATTCAGAACCGGGCCGCACTGGCTGCCAACGCTGCACGCGAGGTGGCACTCGATTGTATCGAGGCCGCCGTGGCCGCGGCTGCGCCAGAAGTGGCCACTAGGTCGGTCGTCAGCCGCGTCGGTGAGACGCTGACAGTCGGTGAGACAACGTACGACCTCGGCAACTACACCGATGTCGTTGTTGTCGGCGGCGGGAAAGCCACGGGTGGCGTGACCCGCGCGCTCGAATCCATTCTCGGCGACTCCCTCAGCGGCGGCCACGTCGTCGTCGAGCAGGCTATCGACACCGAAACCGTCCGGAGTTCCGTCGGAGACCACCCGTTACCGTCGAACCGGAACGTTGAGGTGACCATCGATATTCTCGAAACCGTCGACGACGCCGACGAAGACACGCTCGTGCTGTTTGTCCTGACCGGCGGAGCCAGCGCGCTTCTGTCGGCTCCGGCCGGAGACCTGACGCTGGACGACCTCCAGACGACGACCGACAGACTCCTGAGTGGTGGCGTCCCGATTGAAGAGATCAACGCGGTCCGGAAGCACCTCTCGGACCTGAAAGGCGGGCAGATAGCACGGCGCGCGGCTCCCGCCACTGTCGCCGGGGTACTGATCAGCGACGTTGTCGGGAACGACCTCTCGACCATCGGTAGCGGGCCCTCAGTTCCGGACGAAGCCACCTACGAGGACGCCCTTGACGTGTTTGCTCAGTACGACCTCACTCCACCGCCGGCCGTTCGAGACCACCTCGAAGCCGGACGAGACGGCCGAATATCGGAGACACCGTTTCCCGGCGATTCGGTCTTTGACCGGGTCACGAACCATCTCATTGGGGACAACGCAACCGCACTTGACGCCGCCGCTGCTGTCGCACAGGAAGCCGGGTACGAACCGCTCGTGCTCACGTCTCGCCTGCGCGGCGAAGCCCGCGAGGTGGCGAAACCGCTCGTCGCTATCGCCGAAGAAGCTACGGCGACGGGAACACCCGTCGAGCCGCCGGCCGTCCTCCTCGCCGGCGGCGAAACGACTGTGACCGTGACCGGGGACGGTGGACAAGGCGGCCCCAATCAGGAGTTCGTCCTCTCCGGCGCACTGGTCCACGACGGCGACGCGGTCATCGCCGCCGTCGACACTGACGGCGAAGACGGGAGCTCCGACGTGGCCGGGGCTATCGCTGACGCGACCGTCGTCGCCGACCGCGAACGGGCCCGCGACGCGCTTCTCGCAAACGACGCCGGCTCGTACCTCTCTCAAATCGAGGCGACAGTCGAGACCGGGCCGACCGGGACGAACGTCAACGACGTGGCCGTGCTCGTTATCCCAGACCCGAGCGAGTAATGCCGGCCCCCGAGACACGGTGGCTATTTTCGAGTGGTACTACCGGACTGCCGCATCACGATGGAAGGGCAGTACCGTTCGATCCGTGGCTCACGTTTATCAACAGACAGTCTGATATGCTGCGTATGAACGCATCCGATCAACAGATCGCGGCGGACGCCCTCTCCGTTCCGGAAGAAACAATCGTCGATGCCTGTGGCGACCCGCCGCTCCCCGAACTCGGCGTCATCGAACAGAACTGGGAGACGGACCCGATAGCGCCGGACGACGTCGCAACACACGCGGCCCGGGCGGTCGAGTCCCTGTCCTTTGCCGACGTGCCAGAAGGCGGCGAAGTCGCGCTGGGCGTCGGCAGCCGTGGTATCGCGAACCTGCCCACTATTGTCGCCGGTGTCGCCGACGCAGTTTCCGACGCCGGCTACGAGCCGTTCGTCTTCCCGGCCATGGGGAGCCACGGTGGGGCTACCGGCGAGGGCCAGCGAACGATGCTGAACGAACTCGGCGTGACCGAGTCGGCTATCGGCTGTGAAATCCGGTCGACCATGGACGTGGTCGAGGTCGGGCGAACGCCGGACCGGGACGTGCCCGTCGTCGCAGACGATACGGCTGTGGCGGCTGATGCAATCATTCCCATCAACCGCGTCAAACCGCATACGGACTTCGACGGGCCAGTCGAGAGCGGGCTCTCGAAGATGCTCGTCATCGGCATGGGCAAGCAACGCGGCGCACAGATCGCGCACAAGTGGGCCGTCGACTGGTCGTTCCGGCGGATGATTCCAGAGATCACCGGGCAGTTGCTCGACGAGTTGCCGATTGTCGGCGGCGTCGCAATCGTCGAGGACCAGCACGACGAGACGACGCTGATAGAGGGCGTGCCGCCAAGTGGCTTCCTCGACCGCGAGGCGGAACTGTTAGAGACCGCCTACGAACTGATGCCCAAGCTCCCGTTCGATGAACTCGATCTCGTGGTATTCGACCGCCAGGGGAAGGAAATCAGCGGCCAGGGACTCGATACTAACGTCATCGGCCGCCGACCGTTCTCGATAAACGAGCCGGCTCCGGAGACGCCAGACATCAAGCGCATCTTCACACGCGGGCTGACAGAGAAGACTCACGGGAACGCGATGGGCGTCGGTTCAGCCGATGTCGTCCACGAAGATGTCGTCGCGGAACTCGACGCGCAGACGTCGCTGATCAACGCGCTCACCGCGAGCACGATTCGCGGGGTGAAAGTACCGCCAGTGGTCGAAACCGACCGCGCCGGCATCGTCGCCGCACTGTCGACGATAGGGGTCGTCGACACCGACACCGTTCGCGTGCTCCGTGCGGCCGACACGATGCATCTCCACCAGCTCTACGCGTCACCCGCGCTGGTCGAGGCCGCACGCGACCGTGACGACCTCCGAGTCGTCGAAGCGCCGTCGCCGATCGAGTTCGACAACGGACAGCTCGCCGCGCCGCCACTCCGCGAATAGCTGTCGGTAGCGGACCTGCATACGTGCACTGCAGACCGCAGACAGGACAAGACACGATACGCACGCGTCACACCGGCACGCACGACATCTCGGGTCGTGGTGTCCATTCCAATACGTAGCCCAACACGCGCAAGAGGTATAAATACGGGATAAATAACGGCCGTACACGCGTTAGGGGCTGTGTCCTGTTGCCTGCACGCGGTTCTCAGTTTATGTCGCCAACAGCTCGATAGGATGGCGCGGCTGCCGTTCCAGCAGGGCGTCGATCTGTTCGAGACAGGAAGTCCCGCTTGCGACGACGGGGCGGTCTTGGACACCGTCCTCGCGCAACTGCGTCCGGAGTCGGTCGCCGACGTCCATGCTCAGTTCGTAGTAGTCGGACTTGTACCCGAAGCTCCCGGCCATACCGCAACACTCCACATCGGACGTGACGACGTCGTAGCCACACTCTTCGAGCACAGCGACAGTGTGAGCTTCGAGCCCGAGCGTCCGCTGCTGGCAGTGGCTGTGGTACGCGATTTCAGCGCCGGTGACTGTCGAGAGCGACTCGACGGACGCCCCGTTGTCGAGCAGCCCGAACACGTATTCGAAGACCTCGTAGCTGTTCTCCGCGATGTCGGTGAACGCCGACTCGTCGAGGAGGCGCTCGTACTCCCGTGTGAACATCGCGTGGTCGCTCGGTTCGATAACGACCACATCGCGGCCGTCTTCGATATGAGGTTCGAGGGCCTCTGTGACCCGCTCAGCGTGGTCTGTCGCCGTCGCAACCATACCCTGTGATAGCGGCGCGCGGCCGCTGGATGGTACCGGTGGGACCACCACGTCGACGCCCAGCGATTCGAGCACCTTCACCGCGGCTTTGCCGCGCTCGACCTGTACGTGATTCGTGTACAGGTCCGGGTAGAGCACCGCCCGGCGCTCGGGGTTTGTGACCTGTGAGTCACGGGCAGCGGCCCAGTCGACGAGCGTCTCCCGCTCGAACGTCGGGAGGTCACGTCGCGGGTCGATACCCAGAATTCGGGCCATCGCTTGCTGTGCGACTGTCGTGTCGGCCAGCCAGTTCGACACCGGTGCGGTGGCGCTGCCGAGCTTTGCGACGGTCTCGAAGTTGCCGAAGAAGCGCTTTTGCAGTGGCGCACCGTCGTCCTCCTCGTCGGGCGTGAGTCCGTCGACGAGCCACTCTCCGGGAGCGTCCTTGTCGCGGTTGATCCGGTCCCGGACGACGGTGTTGATCCATGGGATATCGATGCCGACCGGGCAGGCGTTCACGCAGCGGGTACACCCGGTACAGAGGTCGTTGAACTCCTCGGCCACGTCCAGCCCCTCGATGCCGGCTTCCCATCCGGTCGCGATGCCACCTGAATACGTCTCCCCGCCGAAGGCGTGGCCGCCCACGCTCTGGAAGTTCGCACAGGAGTTCGAACAGGCGGAACACCGGATGCAGTACAGCGTCTCCCGGAGGTGCTCGTCGTCCCGCATCTCCAGCCGGCCGTTGTCGATGAGTACAAGGTGGAAATCGCGGTCGGCGTCGAACGCAGACAGCGGCGTTTCGTCGTCGGTGAAATCGACGACCGGCGTGTCGACTGGCGGGGTCAGCAGCGAGACGTACGACGTGATGTCCTGTCCGGTGCCCGACCGACCGATGAGTTCGATGAACGGGTGGAGGTCTCCAACCGTCGGGATGACCTTCTCGACGCCGGCCACTGCGACGTGCGTGTCCGTCGCGGCCACGGTTTTGCGGGCGTTGCCCTCACTGGTGACCAGCGCCATCGTCCCGGTATCGGCCGTGACGAAGTTCGCACCGGTGATGCCGACTTCCGCGTCGATGATCTGCTCGCCCAGCTTTTTCCGGGCGAAGCGGGTCAGTTCCTCGGCCGTCTCCAGCGGCTCGTCGGGCTCGAACCGTTCGTTGAACAGCTCCGCGATGCTCTCGCGGGACTTGTGAATCGCCGGGGCGACGATGTGAGAAGGGGCTTCGTCGGCGACCTGCAACACCCACTCGCCTAGGTCCGTCTCGACCACGTCCACGCCATCTGCTTCGAGCGCTTCGTTGACCTCGATCTCCTCGCTGGTCATCGACTTGCTCTTGACGACCCGGTCAGCCGCTCGTTCGTCGACGACATCGCGAATGTAGTCGTTCGCGTCGGCGGCGTCGTCGGCGATGTACACCGTTCCCCCGTTCGCTTCGACGGCCTCCGTCAGTTGGTCGAGGAGATCTGGAAGTTCCTCGATGGCGTCCTCCTTGATACTCCGGGCCGCTTGCTTGAGTTCCTCGTAGTCTCCCAGGTCCGCGACAGAGTCGTAGCGCCCCGTGTTGAACCCCTGCGTGTTCTCCGCGACTGCCGCGCCCTCGGTCCGCATCAGCTCGCGGAGTTCGTCGGCGGTCGCCATCGTCACGCACCCTCCTCGACGATGATGACGTGGACTTCCTTGGGTCCGTGTGCGCCTTTGACGAGCGCGCCCATGTCGGCTGTCGCGCTCGGTCCTGTTGCGATGATCGCGCTCCCACCGGTTTCGTTGAACCGTTCGTCCAGTTCTGCCACTGCCGCGTCCATATCGGGCTGGATGTCTTCCTCGTGAAGAATGGCGACATGACGCTCGACAAACAGGCTCAGGAGTTCGCTGGCCTCTTCGGTCATCGAGAGGACGAGCGAACCGTAGTCGCCGATGCCGAGTTCAGCACCGGTTACGCCGGTGGTCGCTTCGCGAAGCGCGACCGGAGTGGGGTCGACCGTGACCGGCGTCTCCGTGAGAGAAAACGCCTCGTCCCCGGCCGTTTTGTCGAGCGCGATCCCGACTGCAGGCTCCGTGACTGCCTCCGTAACAGCGGCTTCGAGGTCGGACTCGGCAGTGCTTGAAACTGTCACACCCAATGCTTCGAGAGCGCCCTCGAACGACGCGCGTTTGCTTTTCATCTATGCGCGAACCGAAAACCTACATCATCATTTAGCTTTTGTCTGAAACGGGCGGAAGTCCGACAAATCCAGTGGGCTGCCGCGTATATCCAGCTACGCTGGGCATCGTTTTACTAGATCAGCAGACAGTTACTGTATTTACTTATATTGCCACTCGCCCGATGTAAGCTGATTAATATATTCGCCACACAAATACATCCAAATATCGGTACTCTCTACCGACATCTCTCATAAATAGGTGTATAAACCATAGATGCATTACCATATACGGCATTAATGGCGGTATCACAGTTTCAACGGTGTGCGGTTATTTCGGATCGAGTAATACCCGGGAGGCAAGGGGTTTTGTGGGTTCTCCGAGAAATGCCGACAACGGACCGATGGACGACCAATCCGGTGCACCTCCAGATTCAGAGATTGTGACGTTACTCGAACAAGGAGAGAAAGCTGACGCACTGACAGCACTTGAGCGGCTTTCGATGGCCGGAGCGGCTGACCAGCAGGCGTGCTTGCGGTCACTCAAAGCGGCTGCTGACGACCAGCCGAAACTGTTCGACGGCGTACTGACGTCGCTCACTGTGTTTTTGCAGAATAGCGAGCGGCCAACACGGCTCACGACAGCGAAATTGTTCGTCACGGTCAGCGAGAGCGCGCCGGACAGCGTGGTTCCGGTTGTCCCGACGCTTGCCGAGCGACTGGCGGATGAGTCGGAGTTCTACTACGTTCGCGCCCGGTGTGCAGAGGCGCTGGGCTACGTCGCCGTCGACCATCCCGATGCCGTCGTCTCACCTGAGGTCGTGGCAGACCTGCGCATCGGCCTGGAGTTCGACAAACCAGAAGTTAGGGAGAAATTAGCGAAGGCGCTGGCCCACGTCGCCATGGGCCGTCCCGACAGACTCCGCTATCAGGTCGACTCGCTCGCCGAGCATCTTCGAGCGGACAGCGAACTGGTTCGATATCACCTGAGCACAGCTCTCGTCGTTATCGGCTCTGCGTGTCCCGAACGGCTTACAGACGCCAGGGAAGCACTCGTCTCGTGTCTCGAAGACGAAAGCAGATACGTCCGCGGGCGGGCAGCCGAAGCGCTGGGGTTGCTTGCCGGCACTAAGAGCGTGGAAGCGTTCCCGGAAGCACAACTCGAAGAGTTCACTGTGGACGAGGAGTTTGTTGCCGAGCGAGCCCGGTTCGCTCTCTCCCAGTATCGCGGGGCGGAACCTGCTGATGGCTTTACAGGAATAGCCGCGAGAGATGCAATCCGCACACAGACATCCGACATTGTCTCGGAGATCCGGACGCCGGAAGGCGATGACGGGTGCCCACACTGCGGGCTTTCGCTCCCCGAATCCGGCCCCCCGCTGTGCCCGGGCTGTGGCACCCCATTGTGAGGGCACAGTCGGTTTTCCTGCAGTTCCCACAGAAACCGCATTGTCTCCGTCTCTGACAGGGTCACGGTTGCAGTAGTTATCTGGTGCTGCGTCGTCTCGTAGCGATACCCATCAGAGCTATCTACTTCCGTGGAAGATCAGATGTTGCGTATGGGACATACAGACTTGGATGGAATAGACGTATATCTGGCAATTCCATCTCCAATTTTGAAATATATGACTGGAAATGTGTCAATCATATATTCATATTAGCGGTGGGCGTGAGTTAGAGACCAATAGCCGCTGTTGTAGTCGGTGGGACTGTCCCCACAACACCTCGCTGTTCAATCCTGCGGCCTGTTCTGCTGTAGAGAACAGCACGCGATTGACAGCAGTAGCACTCACACGATGGTGCTTAATCTCACAGTCAGTACAGAGGGGCATAAAGTGATCCGCGATTCCTTCGTGAGATTACTTCTGATGCCGGGGTGACCGGAAACTATCTTTTCGACGCATGAAGATCAGGCGTCGTCGGTAGCGGTGTGTGGCAGTGAGGCCGTTCGTCCATTCCGATGGCGGCCACCAACAGAATAGAATAACAGTAGTACGCCCGTTATTCAAGAACCCATCAATTCGATGTAAGGGCCACCTGAATGGATTTTGTCGTGCTGAGGACTTGCCCGGTGATATCCTCCCTGAGGTATCGGCCGTTCAAACGCTCAACGGGGCCACAGATGCCCAGTGCAGCGATCCGATCACCACTGACGTCAGGGAGCGGGGCGGCAACACCGATAATCCCCTCGTACTGTTCTCCTCTACAGAACGCAATGCCGTCATCACGAACCCGGCGCAGTTCCTCGATGAGTTCATCTGGGTCGACGAGAGTTGCGTCAGTCGGTGCGACAAGCTCTCTTTCATCGAGAACCGATTCGACGCGATCACTCGGGAGCGACGACAGCAGTGCCTTTCCCGGTGCGTTGACATGGAGTGGCAACCGTTCGCCCGCGTGGAACGGGACTGCCCAGCCGTCCTCGGGTTCGGAGATCGACACCGGGACACCGGCCGTTTCTTCGAGGACGAACAGTGTCGCTGTCTCCCCTGTTGCCGTCGCGAGATTGTCCAGTTGTTGTTTCGCCGCCTGATAGAAACTGAGTCCATCACGCGTTCGCTCACCGAGAAACAACGGGCGGAGCGACGCCTCGTACTTCTCTGCGCGCTTGACCACGTATCCGGCCGCACGCAACGTCGAGAGGTGGTTATGGGCGACGCTCTTGGAAACCCCGACGAGATTGGCAAGCTCTGTAACGCCGACAGGCCCCGTCGCGTCGACAAGCGCTTCGAGGATAGCCACCGATGTCTGGGTTGCTTCGACTGCATACTGTGGTTCGTCGGTCATTGACCGTCGTTTCGACCCGCCGCGACAAAAGCCTGTTCACTAGAGCAGAACAGATGGTGGCATGTGCAGTAGGCCCAGAAGACATCCTACATTATTTATCACTATTTTCTGGATCGCTACGAGTTCCGACTGTCGAAATTTATTCGTTCTTCTCTCCAGAACAACTGCGGCCGGTTGCAAGGCACCGCGTCAAGTGTGGACTGTACTGTTCGAGTTCACGAATTGCTTCCATAGCGATACCGTGGTCAAGCGCCACGACGACCGCATTTCCGGACAGTATCGAGGAGGTCGTACTCGCTCACTCGGAATCCCCTGGAACGACTACTTTCTTCAGCCCCTCAGCGTTGCCCATCCGTTCAAACGCTGTCGGGAGATCGTCGAGCCCGATACGTTCGGTGATGAGCGTCTCGGCATCGATGCGTTCGTGTCTGAGCAGTGTTATCGCTCGCTCGAAGTCCTCGGTCGTCAGGGAGAACGAGCCGCGGTAGTCGACCTCGTCGAAGAAGACATCGAACGGGCTGATTTCCATTGTCGCTTCTTGGTCAGGGACGCCGAAGATGAGTGTCGAGCCACCGGACGCCGTCACAGCGTTGGCCTGCTTGATTGTCGGGACGAGCCCAATAGCCTCGGCGCCGACGTCGACCGGTCCGCCGGCCGCCGCACAGATCGCCTCCTCGGGATCTTCTTCGTTGGGGTCGACGACGGCATCTGCGCCGAGGTCGGCAGCCAGCTCTCGTCGTTCGTCATCAAGTTCGGAAACCACGATTGGGGCAGCGCCTGCATTGCGGAACGCCTGCAGGAGCAGCAAGCCAATCGGGCCAGCGCCGATAATACCGACGCTGTCTCCGGGTTTGATGTCTGTCTGCTCGACGCCGTGGACACAGCAGGCGAGCGGTTCGGCGAGTGCGGCCCGTTCGAATGACATCTCGTCGATGTCCTCGACGTTGATCGCCGGGACGCGGACGTATTCAGCGAAGGCACCGTCGAGGATGGTGTCACCGGCACCGCCGATGCTCGTGTTGTTCTCACAGAGGTGCGTCTCCCCCTTCTTGCAGTACGAGCAGGCGTTACAGGGGACGGTGGGGTTGATTGCGACGCGGTCTCCGACCGCGAAGCCCTCAACGTCGGCACCGACTTCCGCAACGGTCCCGGCACCTTCGTGGCCCAGGACCAGCGGTGTCTCTGCGGCGAAGGTGCCGTGGTACATATGATAGTCGGTCATGCAGACGCTACAGGCGCCGACCTGAACGAGAACCTCGTCATCCGCAGGGTCCGGTCGGTCACGCTCTTCGACGGTAATTTCGCCGACATCGGTCAACGTGCTGGCGCGCATCAGTCGTCCTCCGACGGTCGGGTCGCGGTCGTCACTACAGCAGTACCTCGGTCGTGAGTTGGTGTGGGTCGGGTCATGGGTGGTCTGGGCCGTAGCCCGTTGTCACTGGTCCAGCCGAGCTGGACGCACACAGCGGACTCAGCCACGATCCGTACTATCGATGTTTTCGGACCGTGTATTAAAATCTTGCCACGGTCTCCCGTAATCGGGCGACAGAGGAATTCGTAGATAGAGGCGTCCTAGTACTGCAAACCGTCGGATCTCCCCCAGTGGGATGGGTATTCTACCTTACAGATGATTACCTTTATTATGCATCGGTAATTCGGTAGTGACGAGGCAAACTGGCATGACCAACTCCAACAGGCGGACGTTTCTGAAAGCGACAGGTGTCGGACTACTCAGCGGTCTCGCTGGCTGTACACGAGGCGGCGATGGCTCAGATGGGAGCGGAAGTGACGGCTCAAGTGGGGGTAGTGATGGCGGAACCAGCACCGACGGAAGCGATGGCGAGCTCGCGATTCCACTCAGCGAGTACGAGGACGCCGATATCGACTGGCGACAGTTCGAGGGGTCCTCGATCAACATCGGGGCCGTCCAGCACCCCTGGGTTTCGGCCATCAAACCCGCGGTCCCGGTCTTCGAGGAACTGACCGGGATCGACGTCGTCTGGAACGTCCTGCCCGAACAGCAGTTCCGGACCAAGCGCCAGACGGACGTCAGTACCGGCGCTGGGCAGTTCGACGTTTTCTACATGGATCAGGTCGTCAACCAGTTCCGTGAGGAGGGCTGGATACAGCCGCTCGATCCGTTCTTTGACGACGACAGCCTCTTCGACGAGGACTGGTACGACACCGACGACCTCTTCGAGGCGTCGCGCTGGCAGGCCCACGGTGGTGGCTACAGCGACACCTGGACCGGGATGCCGATTACCGTCGAAGTCCAGACGCAGTTCTACCGCAAAGACCTCTACGACAAGCACGACCTGGAGGTCGCGGAGACGCTCGAAGAGTTCCGTCAGAACGCACAGGCCATCCACGAGAACGAGTCCGACGTCGTCGGCACCGTCGGCCGTGGCGACAAGGGGTACGGGATGAACATCTACATCCTGAACACGTTCCTGCGCCAGAACGGCGCGGAGCTCTGGGACAGTTTCCCGGACGATTCCGGCCTCGACTCCGACGGCGTCATCAACGCGGCGGACTGGTACGTCAGCCTGCTGCAGGACTACGGTCCCGAAGGGGCCTCGACCCAGACCTGGTCGGACGTGCTCTCGACGATGCAGGAGGGCCGCGCCGGCCACATCGTCTCCGACGCGAACCTGTTCTGGCCCGGACTCACCGGCTCTGACTCCTCAGTTGCGGATAACGTCGGTATCGCGAAGGTGCCCAGCCCGGCCGACGGCCAGTTCTCGCCCAACGCGTTCAACTGGCAGATCTCCACGTCCAAGAACGCCCAGAACTCCGAACAGGCGTTCCTGTTCATGGTGTGGGCGTCCTCACAGCCGACCAACACCTGGATGCACGTCGAGGGCGACGCCGCCTTCTCCGTCCGACAGTCCGTCTGGGAGAACGACGAGTTCCGCTCTCGCGTCGGCGAGAACTTCGCACAGGTCACCCTCGAATCCCTGCAGGAAGCAGCGCCGGACCCGTTCGACCGGAAGTACCCCGAATGGGGCCAGCGGTACTCGGAGGAACTGCAGCGCGCCATCGCCGGGCAGAAGTCCGCTGAGGAGGCGATGACACAGGCGGCATCCATCGCAGAAGACATCTACAGCAATTAAGTCTCAGCCACACCTGCGCCACAACACATCCCACAAATGAGTACACCAACGCAAACGGAAACGACACCTCAATCGACCTTCGCCAGGCTGCGGGACCTGTGGAACGACTACCTCCCGTACTGGTTCATGGCACCGATGGTGGCGGTGATGGTGATGATCACCTTCTTCCCCGGTGCCTACGACCTGTATCTCAGCCTGATCGCGGAGCCGACACTCGATGTATTCGCAGCTGATTTCGTGGGGCTGCGCAACTTCGAGACGGCGTTTACCCGCGGCGGCGCGATCCACTCGTTCGTCATTACGATTACTGTCGTCGTCAGCGCGCTGCTCCTCGAAACTATCCTCGGGTTCGTCCTGGCCGCGCTCGTCGCCGGCGTCGGCTCCGGCCGGGCGAAGTCGTTCTACCGGGTGTTGTTCATCATTCCGATGGCCGTCGCCCCCGTCTCGCTCGCGACCATCGGCCGGATCATGCTGAACAGCGAAATCGGAATTATTCCGTACGTCATAAACACCGGCACGCCGTTCGCAGCGCCGAATTTCCTCTCGGAAATCCCGCTGCTGACGGTTATTCTCTTAGACGCGTGGAACTGGACGCCGTTCATGTTCATCATCTTCTACGCCGGCCTCTCGTCGGTGCCGAAGACGCTCATCGAAGCGTCGCGCGTCGACGGTGCGCCGATGTGGCGTCGCTACGTCCACGTCATCATCCCCTACATGAAGCCGGTCGTGTTTGTCGCGACGCTCATCCGGTTAATCGACCTGTTCCGAACGTTCGGCGTGGTGTACGGGCTCACGGGCGGCGGTCCCGGGACGGCGACCCAGCTCGTGAGCATCAACATCTACGAACAGATGTTCATCAACAACCAGATCACTGTGGCCGCAGCGATCGCCGTCGTTTACCTCGTCCTCGTCGTTGCACTGTGTAACGTCATCATTGCGAAGGTCGGCTTCGAGGGGGTGTGGGACTGATGGCGACAACGGATAGCGACTCCGCGACCGCATCACAGCGACTCGACAAGGATACGCGTGAGACCATCGTCACGGTGGTTCGACACACCATTCTCCTGACGTGGTCGTTCATCGTGCTGTTCCCGCTGTACTGGCTCGCTTCGATGTCGCTGAAGCCGCCCGGAACAGCGAATTCGCTGCCCCCGGACTGGATCTTCCTGCCGACGGTGTACAACTACATCCAGTTGATCCAGGATTCCGGGTTCGTCGCGGCGTTCGCCAACAGCCTCGTCATGGTGTCGGCGTCGGTCGTCCTCGTGCTGTTGATCGGCGTCCCCGCCGCGTATGTGCTCTCGCGGTACGATATCCCCATGGAGCGGGACGTGCTCGTGTGGATACTTTCCTCACGAATGCTTCCGCCGATTGCCGTCGTGCTCCCCTTCTTCATCATCTTCCGGGAGCTCAATCTGTTCGACACGCGGGTCGGGATGGTGCTGATGTACGTCAGCATCAACCTCTCGCTCGTCGTCTGGGTGATGAAAGCGTTCTTCGACGGCATCCCCGAGACGCTGGAAGAGGCGGCCCGTGTCGATGGCGCGACCCAGTTCCAGGGCTTCAGGAAGGTCGTCCTGCCGGCGGCCAAGCCCGGCATCTTCTCGGTCGCCATCATCAGCTTCATCTTCGCGTGGATCGAGCTGCTGTTCGGGCTCGTGTTGACGAGCTTCGAGGCCGTCCCCGTGACGCTGTTCGTCTACTCGTTCATCGGCTCGCGCTCGATCGAATGGGGGATGCTCGCGGCCGCCTCGACAGCGATGATCGTTCCGGTCGTCATCTTCCTCATTGCGGTCAACAAGTACCTCGCGGCCGGGCTCAGCTTCGGCGTGGTGATCAAAGAATGACGACGCTGTCCACACCACGACAGGTATCGCTCGCAAACGACGCCCCTGCGGCGGCGGTAGCTTCACTTAGCCGCACATCGGAGGCAAGATAATGGCAAAGATCACAATCGACGACGTTACGAAGCGATTCGGTGAAGGAGATGAGTCAATCGTCGCGGTCGACGACGTCTCGCTGGACATCCGCGATGGCGAGTTTATCGTCTTCGTCGGTCCGTCCGGGAGCGGGAAGTCGACGCTCATGCGCATCGTCGCAGGGCTGGAAACGCAATCCGAGGGCGATATCAGAATCGGCGATAAGGTGGTCAATCAACTCGGCCCGCGCGCCCGGGATATTGCGATGGTATTCCAGAACTACGCGCTGTACCCCAACATGACCGTCGAGGAGAACATGTCCTTCGGGCTGAAGATGTCGACGGACATGTCCGCCGACGAGATCGAGGAAGCCGTCACGTCCGCCGCCGAGATGATGGACATCGACATGCTGTTGGACGACAAGCCCGGCGAACTCTCCGGGGGACAACAACAGCGTGTCGCGCTCGGCCGCGCTATCGTCCGTGACCCGAACGTCTTCCTGATGGACGAGCCGCTGTCGAACCTGGACGCGAAGCTCCGGGCGGAGATGCGCACCGAGATCAACCGGCTCCAGAACGACCTCGACGTGACGACGCTGTACGTCACCCACGACCAGACGGAGGCGATGACGATGGGCGACCGGCTCGTCGTCCTCAACTACGGGGAACTCCAGCAGGTCGGCACGCCGCTGGAGTGTTTCTACCGCCCGGCCAACCAGTTCGTGGCCGGCTTCCTCGGCTCGCCGTCGATGAACTTCTTCGAGGGCACCGTCGAGGGCGGAACCCTCCGCGCGGACGGCTTCGACTTCGACCTGACCGAGCGGATGCAGTCCGCTGTTGGGAGTCGAAACGAACTCGTCCTCGGTATTCGGCCGGAGGATATGACGCTTCACGACCGGGCGAACTCGGGCCACGAGTTCGAGGCCGTCGTCGACGTCGTCGAACCGATGGGGAGCATCTCCTACGTCTATCTCCAGGCCCGGTCACAGAGCCACGAGCAGACGTTCATCGTCGAGACGGACGGCCAGCGCCCGATCAGCGAGGGCCAACACGTCTACGTGGAGATCCCGGACCGGGACGTGCACCTGTTCGACCGCGCCAGCGGCGAGACGATCCACCAGCGCCAGCTCGGTGACGACGCGGAGATGGCGCTCGAAGAGCAAATGAAACCCGCCGAGTGACGGCGATACCTGTCGTCGCCTCACTCGCCGTAACCGACAGTTATCGACACACGACACATGACACATGACACATGACACATGACACATGACAGCTCAAGATATTCCACACTACGAGACGCGTAACGCTATCTGCGAGTACGGCCGGAGCCTGCTCGACGACGACCTGACAACCGGGACTGGCGGGAACCTCAGCGCCCGGCTCGACGAGAACCACATCGCGATCAGCCCGTCGGGAATCCCCTATGGAGAGATCGAACCGGAAGACGTTCCGATCGTACACACGGACGGCACTGTCGTCGAGGGCGACGTCGACCCGTCGACAGAACTGCCGATGCACCTGGCCGTCTACCGCGAGCGACCGGCGGTCGGCGGCGTCGTCCACACCCACTCGCCGTACGCGACGACGTTCGCCTCGCTGGGCGAGCCGATACCGGCCTCGCACTACCTCCTCTCGTTCACCGGGACGGAGGTCCCAGTCGCCGAATACGAAACGCACGCGACCGAGAAACTCGGCGAGGCCGCCGTCGACGCGCTGGGCGAGTCGTTCAACGCCACGCTGTTGCGCAACCACGGCGTGCTGACCGCCGACGAGTCGCTGGACGACGCCTACACGGTCGCGTTGATGGTCGAGTACTGCGCCCGCATCCACCATCAGGCCCGGGCCATCGGCGAGCCGGAGATCCTCCCGGACGAGGAGATCGACCGGCTGGCCGATAAGCTCGACAGCTACGGACAGTGACCACTCGTGCGAACCACACCTGAGAGCATCCCATGAACTACGTCGCAATCGACATCGGCGCGAGCGGCGGGACGGTGTTCCTCGGCGAGGTGACCGAGTCCTCGTTCGCGGTACAGGAGGTCCACCGGTTCGACAACCGACCCGTCGAACGGGACGGCCGCTACGTCTGGGACGTCGACGCGCTGGTCGACCACATCGGCGACGGGCTCAGTGCGGCCGACGACCGCGCCGACGGCCTCGACACGGTCGGTATCGACACCTGGGGGCTCGACTTCGGACTCCTAGCCGACGGCGAACTGCTCCGGGACCCGGTCTCCTACCGCGACCCAGATTCGACGGCCACGCGCGAGCAAGTGTTCGAGGCTGTCGGCAAGCGGCGGCTGTTCGACGTGACCGGCATCACGAACTGGAACACCCCGAACACGCTGTGGCAGCTCCATACCATCGCCGAGCGCGAGCCGGAACTCCTCGAAGCGAGCGACGGCCTGCTCATGATGCCACAGCTCCTTTCGGCACGGATAGGGGGCCGGCCGGCGGGCGACGTGACGATCGCCTCGACCACGCAGATGGTCGATCCCGAGGCGCGAACGTGGGCCATCGACCTGCTCGACGAGCTGTCGGTTCCAACGGACCTGCTCCCGCCGCTGTCTGAACCCGGACAATGTCTCGGGGCGGTCGATGACGACGTCGTCTCGGGGTTGTCTTCCACGCCGGAGATCGTGACCCCGGCGAGCCACGACACGGCGGCGGCCGTCGCCGGCCTCCCGCTCGTCGAGGACGCCGCGTTCCTCAACACTGGCTCGTGGTTCATCCTCGGCGTCGAGCGCGATGCACCAGTGCGGACGGACGCCGCCTTCGAACAGGCCGTCTCGAACGAACTCGGCGTCGACGGGTCCGTCCGGCTCCTGAAGAACATCAACGGCTTCTTCATGCTCGAAGAATGCCGCAAAGCGTGGCGCGAAGCGGGCGAACCGCTGGAGTACGAGACGCTGTTGTCGGCCGCCGAGGAGGCCCCGCCACGGGCCGCACTCGTCGATACGGATGCCGAGACGTTCGGCATCGACGAGCCGATGCCCGAGCAGATCCGGGCCTACTGCCGCCGAACGGACCAGCCCGTCCCGACGGGGCAGGGCAGCATCGTCCGCTGTCTCCTCGACAGCCTGGCGGCGAAAACGGCGCTGGAACTCGACGCGCTCGCGGCAGTCGTCGACGACCCGCCATCGCATATCGTGCTCGGTGGCGGCGGTGTTAGAAACGAGCTGTTCTGTCAGCTACTGGCCGACGCCACCAACCGCCCAGTGTCGACTGGCCCAGTCGAGGCGACGGCTGTCGGCAACGTCCTCACACAGGCCGTCGCCGCCGGAACGGTTTCTGACATCGAAACCGGGCGGCAGTTGGTCGAATCGGCGTTCGAGACGACGACATACGAACCGGGTAACGCTGGCGAGTGGGCCGATGCAAAAGATCGGTTGGCTGCACTGACCGACGATTCGCTGTCCGAAGCCTGACGCTTTCACCGCGAGGTGTAGCCGCCGTCCATCACGACGGTCGACCCTGTCATGTACGACGACGCATCCGACGCGAGGTAGACGACAAGTTCTTTCAGTTCCTCAGGCCGGCCGAGTCGGCCCATCGGCGTGTTCTCGAGCCACGTTTCTTCCATCTCGGGGCTCTCTTCGAGCACTTCGTCGACGAGTTCGGTCCGCATGTAGCCGGGCGCAATAGCGTTGACACGGACGCCCTGCTCGCCCCACTCGACCGCCAGTGACTGGGTCAGCATCCTGACGCCGGCTTTCGTCGTGTTGTAGCTGGCCTGTTTCTGCGGGACGTTCACGTCGAAGCCTGACATCGAGGAGACGTTGACGATGCGGCCCTCGCCCCGTTCGAGCATCTGCTGGCCGACGTGTTTGGCACAGAGAAAGACACCGTCGAGGTTGACCGACACGACCCGCCGCCATGACTCGATGCTCGTCTCCTCCGCAGGGGAGTTCTCGACGATCCCGGCATTGTTGACCAGTACGTCAATCGGTCCGAGGCGGTCGGTCACGTCTTCGACCATCGCCTCGACCGAGGCTTCGTCCGTCACGTCGACCTCCGTCGCGACGACGTCCGTTTGACCGTCGAGTTCTGCGGCCGTCCGTTCCGCTTTCTCGATGTTCACGTCCGCGATAGCCACGTCGGCCCCCATCTCGGTGAGCCCGGTCGCCATCTGTTTGCCGAGACCCTGCGCCGCACCGGTGACGATAGCCGTCTCTCCGTCGAGGGAGAAGCTGTCAACTACACTCATGCGTACGCTTGGTGCTCCGGTAGCCTCCAGCATAAATGTACGCCTATTTTTGTTACAGTCTTTGTCGGGCCGATATCGGCAGCCAGTCATTACAAGTACTCCCTCGCAGATAACATAGCTATGCAAATCACCGACTTCGAACTGTTCGCCGTGCCGCCGCGGTGGTTGCTTCTTAAACTGGAGACTGACGAGGGGATCGTCGGCTGGGGCGAGCCCATCGTTCAGGGCCGGTTGGAGACAGTCCGTGCCGCTGTTACCGAGCTTATCGAGGCGTATCTCCTTGGGGCCGACCCACTTCGAACCGAGTATCACTGGCGGAAGCTCTATCAGAGCGGGTACTTCCGCGGCGGGCCGATACTCATGAGCGCGCTCGCGGGCATCGACCACGCGCTCTGGGACATCAAGGGGCGGCACTACGGCGCACCGGTGCACGAACTACTCGGCGGGCACGTCCGCGATAAGCTACTCGTCTACCAGTGGCTCGGTGGCGATGATCCGCAAGACGTGGCCGCGGCCGCGAAAGAGGACCGAGAACGCGGCTACAGAGCGTTCAAGTTCAATTTCGCCCGGGAGTTTCGGCCGATTGAGACGCCGAACGCTGTCGATCATGCGGTTGAGCGTGTGGCTGCAATCCGTGACGCCGTCGGTGACGACGCCCTCGTCGGAGTCGACTTCCACGGCCGCGTCTCGAAACCGATGGCCGCGGATCTCGTCGAGCGACTCGAACAGTTCGATCTGATGTTCATCGACCAGCCGCTGCTCCCCGAACACGACGACTCGTTTGCCAGTATCGCCGAGCGGACGACTGTTCCGATAGCGACTGGCGAACGGTTTTATTCGCGTTATGACTTCAAGCGCCTCCTCGCTGACGACGGGGTGTCGATACTCCAGCCCGACGTGACCCACGTCGGTGGCATCAGCGAGATGCGCAAGGTCGCGTCGATGGCGGAAACGTTCGACGTAGCCGTCGTTCCACACTGTCCGCTCGGCCCCGTCGCGTTCGCGGCGAGCCTGCAGGTCGGGTTCTGCGCCCAGAACGTCGTGCTGCACGAACAGGACCTCGATCTACACGACCCGACGACGAGCCAGCGACTCAAGGTCCTGGAGGACCCGAAGACGTTCCAGTTCGAAGACGGCTACGTCAAACGGCCGACCGGCCCCGGACTCGGTATCGGTCTCGACGAGACTCTCATCCGCGAACTGGCACAGACAGAGGTCAACTGGTACAACCCGGTATGGCACCACGAGGACGGGAGCGTCGCGGAGTGGTAGCTGGACACGGCAACCCAATGGGGCGGCCCACCCTGTGTATTTTTATGGCTCTGTTCCGTGCCAACAGGTATGCGAACTGCTGTACTGGTAGAACCAAATGAGTTCGAGCTGGAGGACCGTCCCAGACCGTCGCCCGGGCCCGACGACGTACTCGTTGCCGTTCGCGACGTTGGGATCTGTGGCTCCGACGTCCACTACTACGAACACGGTCGTATCGGCGACTACGTCGTCGAAGACCCGCTCGTCCTCGGACACGAGAGCGCCGGTGAAGTCGTCGAAGTGGGCGAGAACGTTACGCACCACGAACCGGGCGACCGGGTCGCGCTCGAACCCGGCGTTCCGTGCCGGCGCTGTGCCCACTGCAAGCGCGGCGATTACCACCTCTGTGAGGAAGTGACGTTCATGGCGACGCCGCCACACGACGGCGCGTTCACGGAGTACGTCTCGTGGCCGGCCGACTTCGCCTACACGCTCCCGGAGGCCGTTTCCACTGCTGAAGGGGCACTGTGCGAGCCGCTTTCGGTCGGCATCCACGCCTGCCGCCGCGGCAGCGTCGGAACCGGGGATACAGTGCTGATAACCGGAGCTGGGCCGATTGGGCTGATGGTGCTGGAAGCCGCGCGTGCCGCGGGCGCGACGGACGTAATACTGACCGATGTCGTCGACGAAAAGCTGACCTTCGCCGAAGAACGGGGAGTGGACCTGACCGTCAACGTTACCGAAACGGATCTCGATGCGGCGGTCGCCGAGTACACGGACGGCGTCGGTGCTGATGTGGTCGTCGAAGCCTCCGGCGCGGAGCCGTCGATCAAGTCGACAATCGACGTGGTCCGTCGGGGCGGCACGGTCGTTCTGGTCGGACTCGCCAGCGAAGCGGAGGTCCCAATCGACGTGCTGGAACTCATCGACGACGAGGTCGACGTCCACGGCTCGTTCCGGTACAAGAACACCTACGACGCGGCTGTCGACCTGTTGGCCGACGGCGAAGTCGACGTTGAGGGAATCATCGACTTCGAATCCGGACTTGAGGACATCGACGACGCGTTCCGCCGAGCGATGGAGCCGACTGTGGTCAAGGGCATGATATCACTTGATTCGTAACCGGCACTGCATTGAGAAGACTGTCCCGGAAAAAGCGCGATATGATAGCTATACAGGTATTACTGAGTATTGGTAGTAATTTCAGCAGGCCCGTTGTACGCACGACCCCGTGACGCGATTCTGAAACAATTAATGAGGCGGTATATTATCTGAATGTACGGCCTCATAGCGCTTGAGGCCCATGTATTTGGGATCCGGAGGGTTTCGGTAGGTGCCCGAGAGATATAATTCTCCGACCTTCACACTGCCCAGAGATAGCCAGTATAGCGAAGTGAGACATTCTGATTATTATAGTATTGCATAAAACTATTGCTTTTTCTAGGTATCAGTTATATCCGGGTGGGACGTTCCATCAGAGCGGCGTGCCCGAGTGAGATACCCACGCACTGTGAGTAGCCGAACGGTTAAACCTCGCCACCGTTGTGGGCGGATATGGACCTCTCAATCGTCGATCTCTCTCCGGTCCCGAATGACGGAACTGCGGCTGACGCGTATTCGAACACCGTCGACGCGGCCCAGCAGGCCGAACGCCTCGGCTATTCCCGGTTCTGGGTGGCGGAACACCACGGGATGGGAAACAAGCTCGCCGGAACAACACCCGAGGTACTGCTCGGCAATCTCGCCGCCGAAACCGACTCCATTCGGCTCGGGTCAGGGGCGGTCCTCCTCAACCACTACAGCCCGTTCAAAGTCGCGGAACTGTTCGGCGCTCTCGACGCGCTCGCTCCGGGGCGTATCGACGCGGGGCTTGGACGGGCTAACGGCTCTCCGGCCGTGGACCGCGCGCTCGGGACGGACCGCCGCGTCCGGAACCCCGACGAAGACCACGCCGAAAAAATCGAAGCCGTCGTTTCGCACCTCTACGACAGCTACCCGGACGGACACGCGTACAGTGATCTGGAAATCCCTCGTTCAGATGCGGAGACGCCTGTGCCGTGGGTTCTCGGGTCGAGCCCGTCGAGCGCCGCACTGGCCGGCGAACTTGGCCTGCGCTACTGTTTCGCTGCGTTCATTCGACCGGGGTTGGCCACCCGTTCGTTCGAGGAGTACCGGACTCACTTCGAATCATCGGAGTTGGCCGGCGGCGTCGACGAGCCACAGGGGATGGTCGCAGTGAACGCGGTCTGTGCCGAGACCGACGCGGAAGCGGCGCGGCTCCGCGCCGTGGCCGAAGCGTCGTTCAAGCGGATGGAGCGAGGGGTCGTTGGCACGACTCCATCTGTCGAGGAAGCGATCGACGAACTCGGAGCGGTGCCCGAACCGACGCCCGCCACGCTGGATGCCGGTGAGTGGCCACGAGCGATCTCCGGGAGCCCGGAAACGCTCAATAACCTTCTCGAACAGCTGTCTGATCGTGTCGGAGTCGATGAGGTGATGATCCAGCACGTCGTCGGCGACCACGCTGACGCGCTCCGCTCCCACGAGTTGCTCGCAGACGGTGTCGGGCTCACACCGCGCTGACTCTCTATTGGCGTGGGATGTAAACGGAGTTCTGTGTTATACTATCAAAAGTCCAGTTTATGCCACTAAATATTCGCTTGATAGCCACTATTTGCGTTGTTTACACCACTATTTACCATATATGGAAGTATCTATTTCTGATTGTAGACAAATTGCGTAGATAGGGTTATTTTGGAGTGGTTTTCTATTTTGAGTGTCTTTTATATAAGTTCAAAAAGTTAGTGTGCCAGCAGTTCCAGATACCGGCTGTTCGGGCCAGCTTAGTCGTTTGCGGCCGCGGGTGCGAACGGTTCCGTCGCTTCAGCTTCTGACAGGTCAGACACCGGCGACCACTCTAGATCACGCTCGTACTCGAAGGCACGGTGGTCCTGCGTGGGATCGACGACTGTCAACGAGAGCCAGTTGTTGTCGAGTAGGTCTGCCAGTTCCGGGTGTTCAGCGAGGACGCCGTTGACGCGGTCGACCGGAGCGTGGATGACCGTCGAGAGGCGGAGCGGCTGGTGGTACGGGTCGTCGTCGGCCGCCATCAGCGACTGGAGCGGCAGGCCGGTCATCAGGTCGCCGCCGTTGCCCTGGTAGACGCCGACGTTGCCGACGGGGTTGTGGGTCACCTTCGAGCCGCTCCCGTAGACGGCGTTGTCGACCGTCGAGAAGTAGTACTGGGTGTTGATCCACTGCGTGACGACCATCGGGCCGGTGAGTATCGCTTCCAGCGCCTCGCCGTCAGCGTCAGTCGACCAGTCGTAGGAGTGGAGGAACGCGCGGCCGCCGAGGTCGACATCACTCGTCAGTTCGCGGGGGCCGACGACGAAGCCGGCGTTGCCGGCCAGGCCCCACTCGGGGCGGGTCTCGGCCCAGTCGGCGGCGCGGCGCTCCGTCTCGGTGACCCCTGATGAGGTGTCGGCACCCATGGACTCGGCACGCTCGGCGGCCGCGTTCTCGCGGGCAGTGGCGAGGTCGGCGCGCAACTGGTCGAGATCGGCGGCGTGGGTCTCCGGTACGTCGCTGTCGTACAGTTCCACCTCGTCAGTCGTCGTGTTGTGTTCGCCAGCGAGGAAGACGGTGTCTTCGGGGATTTCGAAACCGCGGTCGCGGAGCGCGGCCCTGACCTCGTCGTCGTTGCAGATTTTCGCCAGCACGCGGGCGTTCGGGCCGCCGGGATTTCCGGCACAGGCCCCACAGTCCAGACTCGAATCGTAGGGATTGTTGGTCGTCTCACTGGCATGCCCGGTGAAGACGACGAGGCGGCTGAACGTCTCCCAGCCCATCAGGTCGAACGCGGTGGCGGCGTACTCGACTTTCTCGTCGGTGGTCAGTCCCACCGGCAGGTCACCGGCGTAGGTGTGCTGGTGGTGGACGAGCGGGTCACAGAACTCGTGTTCATCGGGTACCGAGTCGTCGACCGCATCGAACAGGTCATGCACGCGCCCGGGGACGAGCGTGCGGGCTGCGAGCGCGAGGCCGTACCCGCTCCCGGCAGTCTCGACGTAGCCGTAAGCTGTGGCGGCGTTGGCCTCTACCGTTTCGATGATTTCGTCGGCGGTCTCACGGATGCCCGACAAGCGGTCGTGGCTCGCCTGGGTGTCGTCGTCGGTCGGCACGTCGGTGACGTGGTGCTGCGGGTCGAGAATCGGTGGACAGGCATTGACAGACACGTCGGTGTCGTATCCCTGGTACTCCATCGGGATCCCGAAGAAACCGGCGTACCCATGGGTCTCGTAGTCGCCCGCGGCCTCGATGTGACGGCGGATGATCTCCGAGCGCGTGTCGATACAGAAGACCATCTGTGCGTCCGGGCAGCCCGATTTGTCACTGTCGGCGAGCGACTGGCTCTCCGCGGCGACGGTCTCGACGAGGTCGCCGCGGTAGGTCGCCTCCCAGGCGCGCAGGAACGCCCCGGCGAGTTCGGCGGCCGGGTCCGGGTCGATGCTGTCGTTCGAGGGGGCGATATCAGCACCGACGGCATCTAGCAGGGCCAGACGCGCCGCGAGGTACCCCGCCAGTGAAATCGGGTACGCCGACTGCCACACGCCCTCGTCGTCGGCACGCTGCTTGATGAGTCCTGTCCAGCCCGGGAGGGCGGTCAGTTGCTCCTCGAAAACCGGCACCCACTGACTCACCGGGTACGGTGCGAGCACCGCTTCGATGGCCGCAGTCGGCGTTTCGGGCAGATCAGTAATAATTCCCTCGTCGGGGATTTCGCTGTCGTGCTCAGCCACTCCGCGGAAAGCTGTGTAGAATCCCGCTTCGCGGTTCGGCATCGACCAGTGGGCGCTCCCCTCGTCGAGGAACGTCGACAGCCACTTCGTCAGCACCTGGTCGACGCGGTCGGTGGCGGTGTCGGAATCGCCTTTCGAGGCATCGGTCGCTGTGGCCATCCGGTCGAGCAGTACCTCGGGGTCGTTCTCGTAGCCGGCCTCGGAGAGTTCCGCGTCGAGAATCTCCGGGTCTATCTGGCCGTGTTGTAGCGCCGCACGGAACGTCTCCTCGCTGGGGTAGCCACGGCCGCCCAACAGGTCGGCTGCCTGCGTGACTGCCTCACTGAACGGCTGGTCCTCGAACCCCGTGAGGGGGTTTGCTGTCACGAACGAGTGGATGGGCCAGAGGGAGCCGACGGTGGTCGCTGCGGTGTCGATACTGTCGTGGATGGTGGATTCAGTACTCATTGTAGTCCTCCGTAGCAGTGAGCACAGTGTCAGCTGCCGGTTGACCGGCGTTCAGCAGCGCCACGTAGAGGCGCTGGCTGCGCTCGTGAACCCCGGTCTCGATGCCGGTGTAGATGCCGACGAAGACGACGGCGATAATGCCGTGGAGCAGGGTCAGTTCCGTCGTTGCCGGGCTGACAGGCATGAGCCCCGAGACGCCCGTATAGACCGCGGCGTAGATGACGATAGCCGGGAAGAAGACCACTGGGACGGCCCCGTAGCGGGCCGCCGTTGGAAGCGAGGTATGCTGTACGGCGCTACGGGCCGCGTGGAGCGTCGTGAACACCACAAAGAACGTCAGCAGGAGGCCGCTGTCGACCTTCGTCCCTTTCCCCGTCAGCACCGCGAACACTGCGCCGCCGGCGATGCCGGTCAGCAGTGTGACGATGACACCGATGATGCTCGTCGTCGTTCCTACCGTGTGTGGCGTCCCCTCGCTCGGGCTAGTGTGTTCAATTTGGCCGCCGGCACTGAGGAACTGGTAGGCCTTGTAGAAGCCGTGGAGGATGAGGTGGGTAATAGCAGCCCCGAAGAAGCCGAGGCCGGCCTGCATGATCATGAATCCCATCTGGCCGACCGTCGAACAGCCGAGTTTGCCCTTGATGTCAGTCTGGACCGACTTCAGGAGTTTCCCGCCGATGGCGCTTGCACCGCCGACGGCGACGATTGCGAGCATGAGCGCAGGGTCGACAGTGATGACTGGGGCGAAGCGGGTCAACAGGATGCCGCCGGCGTTGACGAATCCAGCGTGCATCAGCGCCGAGGCGGGCGTCGGTGCGGTCATCGAAGAGAGAAGCCAGCCGTGGAACGGGAGCAGAGCGGACTGAATCATCGCTGCGAGCACGAGCGCGCCGGCGGCGACCAGCCACACCGGGCCACCGAGTGCGTCGGCAGCCGCCGTAATTCCGGTGACTGTGGTCGCATCGGTCGTCCACCACAGCGCCGTTAGCGCGACGGCGAGAAGCGCGCTGCTGGCGATGAAGTACTTGCGGGCGACCGTCGCAGCCGCCTGTGCCTGGTCCCAGCCGCCGACGATTCCGATGAGTTTCGCCATCAGCAGCCCCATCGCGAGCCACAGCGCCCCGAACAGGGCAAGGTGGTCAGCCGCGACCAGTCCCATCACGACCACCGTGAAACCGAATACGGTGGCGAAAAAGCCCGTTTTGAGGCGGCTGCCTGCCAGGTAGCGGCGCGAGTAGCTGTGAACGATACCGCTGAAGAAGGTGGCGACCACCCACATCAGGACGGTCAGCCCATCGACAGCAACAACGCCGGGTATCTCCCACGCGACTCCGGTTCGGACCCGAACGGCAAGCACAGCAATGCTCGCGGCAAACATCGACCACACGAGCCATGTGAGTGCGACGGGTACGAGCGGCGAGTCAGCCGTCGTGTCCGGGAGTGATCCAACCGTCTTCGGTGAGTTGTGTCCTGACATCGTTTTTCGTGACTGATCACGGCAATCACGGAATGTGATTGACCAGTTCCGGTTGTCTTCATCCCTAGTGCGAACGGACTGATTATTAAATCCTTCTATACTACCAATTTGTTCCTAAAATAGTAGATTATAGAACATTATGTTTTTGTGGTTGAAGCTCGGTCGAGAACCACCGCCAGGGGAGTAAGCGGGTACCTCGCGGCCTGTGCTGGCAACACCGTTCGATTACGAGTCCGCTGTACACACGTACACAGATTCGACTATGAGGGACCGAGTGAGTATTGAGATGGAGCGATATTACCAAACTGTTCGGAGAGGCTGCTCAGGAAATCAGATCGTTGCCGGGCATGAGACGGTTACTCTCATACCCTGTCTGACCGCGTCGTCCCGGGCACGCAGGTGTCCAGAGCGTAACCCTGTGGTCGCGGCGGCGTCGTCAGCTAGCTACCGTTTTCGGAATCGAACTTACCGAAAGGCGTCGTCTCATGGCTCCGAACGAGTACTTCGTCGGCCACTGTCAGACCCATATCGAGGAGTGCCTGCGCAACGGGCGTGATATCGCTATCCGATTCGCCGACAGCCGTCACGAGGAGATTCTCCTCGCCGGTGACCAGTTCCTGTACCGATACCACACCGTCTATATCCAGAATTTTCGGGATTAAATCGCCTCGCTCGGGAATCGACGCAGTGCAGTAAAGCAGCATCCGGAGCGGATAGCCCGCCTGCTGATAGTCGACGTCAGCGCTGTAGCCCTTAATCACCTCGCTGGACTCGAGATGGTTAATGCGCTTGCGGACGGTGCTGTCGGACGTATCGGTTCGCTCTGCGATGTCCCCGGACGACATGTTTCGAGCATCCTCCTGTAATGCGTACAGGATTGCCCTGTCCACGTCGTCGATTTCCTCGTCAGCCATACTAGTGTGTCCACAGCAAGGACACTTTACTGTTGTACGTTCCCCCGATCCGCTGTTGTGGCTGTCAGCGGTAGCAGCGAGGTCTCGAACGCGCCAGCCGCAGCTTGTGAATAGATGCAGCATGTCTCAGGGTGGATAACAGCGGGGAAGTTGCGCTCTCGACGAGCATACGTGACACGGACTGCCGGGACAACCGACCGGAGTCCGTGACGGCGGCCAGTTTTCAGGCGCGCCTAAATTCCGAAGCAGTTATATATTTTTAGGTGGGCCTAACAATCATGTCGAGAGATGATACAAACCACAAGTCCCCGACTAGACGTGACTACATGAAGTATGGTGGCGCGGTGATAGGTGGGGGGTTGTTGGCGGGCTGTGTTGGTCAATCCGACTCCAAGTCAACTCCGAGCGAGCGAGGCACAGGCGACGGGTCGACCTCAATGGCCGAACCAACCACGGCTGATGACGGGTACTTGGTTACAATGTCGCCAATGGGAACCGTCGAGTTCGAAACGGTCCCCCAGAGTGTGTTCACGATACTGGGCCACCACGTAGACATGCTGGTCGCGCTTGGGCGAGGCGACGCGATCAACGCGATGCACGCGCCTGAATACCACCAATCGCTGTATCAGAAGTTCCTCCACCGACTGGAGGGAGTCTCAATCGACTGGGATGACCTGTACTCTTCGTGGCCGCCGTCGAAAGAGAAACTGTACGAACTCGATAGCGATGTCCATATAGCGGACCCAGCGAAGGTTGCGACGGCCGAGGGATGGGACGACAGTAGCCTCGAAGAGATAGGCTCGAACGTCGGCCCGTGGTTCGGGAACACGCTCAGCGGCACTCATCAGAAACCGCCATCAGGCTGGGCTGATGCGTACGAATACTATACGCTCTGGGAGATCTTCGGAAAGATCGCGCAGGTGTTCCGAGAGAGCGACCGGTACGAGGCACTCACATCGGTCCGCGAATCGATGCTGCAGACTATCAGAGCGGGCCTGCCCCCGGAACAGGAGCGGCCGAGCGCGGCCATGGTCCTGTTCTCCACATCCGACGAGAAAATATGGGGGTACAAAATGAACCATCCGGGCTACTACGCTGCCCACACCCGCCCGCTGGGTGCTACCGATGCGTTAGCCGACGCCGTTGGTGACGAGTACGGCGACGACGGGCGGAATATCACGCTCGACTCCGAACTGCTTCTCGACGCCGACCCGGACGTGTTACTCGTCCTCGGGCCGATGACGGGGTACCACAATCTCGACGACATTCGGTCACAACTGGCAGACGACGAGGTACTGAGAAAGATAACTGCCGTCCAAGAGGGGCGGATATACGCTCAAGGTGCCCGTCGGCAGGGTCCGATCCTGAACCTGTTTCAGACTGAAATGACCGCGAAACAACTGTACCCCGACCAGTTCGGTGAGTGGCCGGGCTACGTCGACGGCGAGCCATACCCCGAACTCCCCGTCGAGGAACAGCTGTTTGACCGCCAGCGTGTCGCTGACGTAATCACGGGTGAGGGACAGTGACTGACCCCGGTAGACCGGCGCTTGAACAGCCGACACGCAGAGATTATATCAAGGGAGCCGGGCTGATTGCGGGCGGCAGTTTGCTCGCCGGGTGTTCGAGCAACTCCGCCACGGACTCTACCGCGACTGAGCCAACGGAGACAACCGAGACCCCAACAGCGACTGAGACTGAATCATACACTGTCAATATGGAGCCGGTGGGCGACGTTACGTTCCAGACGGTTCCCGAGCGATGGCTCCCCTACGGTGGCACTTACGCCGATATGGGCGTGGCACTCGGGCAGGCCGATGGCCTCACAGGTATCGGCGGGGCGGACCGCTACTACACGTACGTCTACGATGAGCTTCCCGGTGTGTCCGTCGACCAGGAGACGATTGACGCGAATCCGGAGGTCCGAACGAAAGAGGAGTTTTACGAACTCGACAGCGACGTGCACCTCTATGACCCAGGGATGCTCATCAACTGGTTCGACTGGGCGCAGTCGGACGTCGACGAAATCGCCGAAAACGTCGCTCCGTTCATCGGGAATCTGATCTTCCGTCGCTCCGACGAGTGGCACGACTACCGGTACTACACCCTGTATCAAGCCTTCGAGAAGGTTGCTGAGGTCTTCCAAGAACAGGCTCGGTACGAGGCGTTCAAACAGCTACACGACGACTTTATCGCGGACCTGCAGAGTCAGCTCCCGCCAGCTGAGGAGCGTCCGAACGTCCTCCTTACGTTCGAGGGCACCGACGAACCGGAGTCGTTCTCGCCCTATCGGCTGAACGACAACGGCACGAGCAAGAAGCAGTGGCGTGATCTCGGCGTCACCGACGCGCTTGCCGGAACCGATATCGAGAACCTCAGCACAACCAATCGGGGCGAGTACGACTACGAAACGCTTCTCTCAGTCGATCCGGACGTTATCCTCGTCCGCGGCCACGAGCGAAAATCTGCGACCGAGTTCCGGGAGACCGTTCTACAGTTTATGCAGGACCACAGCGTCGGGAGCCAACTGACCGCGGTACAGAACGGACGCGTGTATCGCGGTGGCTACCTCCGACAGGGTCCGATTCACAATTTCTTCCTGACAGAACGGGCGGCCCAACAACTCTATCCCGATATCTTCGGCGACGTGACCTCCGACACCGAACTCTTCGACCGGGAGCGAATCGCCGATATCGTCACGGGTGAGTTCGAATGAGTGGCCCGGACGGAGCAACGTTCGAACGACCGACGCGGAGAGAAGTCGTGAAAGGCGGTGGTACACTCGCCCTCGGTGGACTACTCGCCGGATGTTTGGGCAACAGCAGTCAGGAATCTTCGGAAGCTGGGACCGGTGACTGGGCCACGGATACCGAACCGAGCGCTACCGGGCCAGCGACTTCCGACGGAACGTATTCGGTGACGATGGAGCCAGTCGGAACCGTCGAGTTCGAAACTGTGCCCGAGACAATCGCCCCCTTCACCGCGGACTACATCGATATGCTGGTCGCGCTCGGTCACGGCGACGCAGTACAATCAATCTGGTACCGTGGACGGTACAAGACGCTGCACTACGAGGAACTCGATGGAGTGTCTATAGACCTCAACGCCCTCACACAGCTCTGGAGCGACGGCGTCTCGAAGGAGGCGTTCTACGAGATGGACGCGGATCTGCATCTCATCGATCCGCACGCACTGACACACTGGCTCAAAGCATGGGAACAGTCCGACCTCACGGAAGTCCGGGAGAACGTCGCTCCGTTTATCGGAAACCTCGTTTTCCGACGGACTGACGACTGGCACAACTACCGGTACTACAGCCTGTACGAGGCTTTCGAGAAGGTGGCTGAGATGGTTCAGGAACAGGCGCGCTTCGAGGCGATCCGTTCAATCCATGCCGAGCTAGCCGAAACGGTGCAGGCTCGGCTCCCGGCACCAGAGGAGCGACCGAACGCCGCGCTCATGTTCGCCGGCGAGGAGCCGGAAGCGTTCACGCCGTATCGGATCAGCGGGAACGGGGCCAACAAGGAACACTTCCAAACGCTCGGAATTGCCGACGCGTTCTCCGACACCGGAATCGAGGGGTACTCCGGCTCGGAGTCGCTCGATTACGAAGCGTTGCTGGAGATAGATCCAGACTCACTCCTGCTGCGATACCATCGCGAGGGGAAGACCCGTGAGGAGTTCGAGAACTCAGTGCTCGCCCATATGAAAGAGCACGAAGTGGGCAGCCGGTTGAGGGCCGTCCAGAACGACAGGGTGTTTCGCGGCGGTCCGATCTACACCGGCCCGTTGCACAACCTATTCATGATCGAACGGTACGCGAAGCGCTACTTCCCCGAGACGTTCACAGAGGCGCAGTTGTTCGACCGAGAACGCCTCGCGAGGATTATTACAGAAGGAGTTGCCGAGTGAGAGACAGGTCCGTGCCACCGCGACACCCGCTCTCAGAGGAGTAGGTGGATGTCCCCGTCGCGGTGGAAGCGGGTCGTATAGCTGAATACAAATAATTACTATAATTATAGTAAACTCATAGCAGCTTCTATTTACCCCGGCAGCGAAGCTCAGTGCTGATGACTGAAGTGACAGCAGCGACCGATACGCGCGGCCTCGAAACCGTGCTACTCGCGGTCGGTAGCCGCGACGACGCCCGAGTCGACACGCTCGTCGATGCCGTTACTGAAGTCACGGTGCCGACAGACGCGACAGTAATCATCGCACATGTGTTCGATCCGGACTCGTACCGGGAGGCGGTAGAGCAACTGCTCGAAACGCCAGACGAAAACATCGACCCGGACGAGCTGGCCGCACAGATGTCGGTCACCCAGGAGATCATCGACGAGCTGGAAGCCGAGTCGGTGACGACTGTCCCCCGTGCGACGACTGGGACGAGTGGGGAAGGTATCGTTTCCATCGCGAGAGACGTGTCCGCCGACCGCGTGATTGTCGGCGGGCGGCAGCGCTCTCCGGCGGGGAAGGCTATCTTCGGGAGCACGGCTCAGGAGGTGATGTTGAACGCCCCGTGCCCGGTTACGTTCGTTCGCGACCGATGACCGGGCAGACTGCGTTCCGGGCCTTACCCGACGCCGCCCGCTCCCAGTGGCTTCGCCGTGGTACGAAAAGACATGGAAAGACTTTTACACAGATTCGAGTTCATTTTTACACGGATGTCCACAGCCACCATACGGAACGTCCTCAGCGGTGACGGCGACCGGTTCGTCTACGTCGTCTCCGCGTTAGCCGCGCTGAACGGACTGTTGTTCGGGTTCGACACCGGGATCATCTCGGGCGCGTTCCTGTTCATCCAGGACTCGTTCGTCATGTCGCCGCTCGTCGAGGGAATCATCGTCAGTGGTGCGATGGCCGGGGCCGCGGCCGGTGCGGCCGTCGGCGGCCAGTTAGCCGACCGCCTCGGTCGCCGCCGCCTCATCCTCATCGCGGCCATCGTGTTCTTCGTCGGGTCGTTCACGATGGCTGTCGCGCCGAACGTCCCCGTCCTCGTCGCCGGTCGGCTTATCGACGGCGTCGCTATCGGTTTCGCGTCGATTGTCGGCCCGCTGTACATCTCCGAAATCGCGCCGCCCAGGATTCGCGGCGGGCTCACCTCCCTCAATCAGCTCATGGTGACCACCGGAATCCTCCTCTCGTATTTCGTCAACTACGCGTTCGCCGACGCGGGCGCGTGGCGCTGGATGCTCGGTGCCGGGATGGTCCCAGCCGTCGTCCTCGCTATCGGCATTCTGAAGATGCCCGAAAGCCCACGCTGGCTCTTCGAGCACGGACGGAAAGACGAGGCGAGAGCCGTCCTCAAGCGGACGCGGTCCGGCGGCGTCGAGGAAGAACTCGGTGATATCGAGGAGACCGTCGAGACACAGTCCGAAACCGGCGTCCGGGACCTGCTGGCTCCGTGGCTCCGCCCAGCGCTCGTGGTCGGGCTCGGACTCGCCGTGTTCCAGCAGATCACCGGCATCAACGCGGTCATTTACTACGCCCCGACGATTCTCGAATCCACCGGGCTGGGAAACGTGGCCTCAATCCTTGCGACAGTCGGTATCGGAACGATCAACGTGGTGATGACCATCGTGGCGATCCTGCTCGTCGACCGTGTCGGTCGTCGCCGACTGCTCCTCGTCGGTGTCGGCGGGATGGTCGCGACGCTCGCCGTCCTCGGTACTGTGTTCTACCTTCCCGGTCTCGGCGGGGGCCTCGGCGTCATCGCCACGATCAGTCTGATGCTGTTCGTGTCTTTCTTCGCAATCGGTCTCGGCCCGGTCTTCTGGCTCCTGATCTCTGAGATATACCCGCTTTCCGTTCGCGGGTCGGCGATGGGTGTCGTCACCGTCGCCAACTGGGGTGCGAATCTCCTCGTGTCGCTGACCTTCCCCGTCCTGACTGACGGTGTCGGAACCTCTGCGACGTTCTGGCTGTTCGGCCTCTGCAGCCTCGTAGGGTTGTTGTTCGTTTACCGCTACGTCCCCGAAACCAAGGGCCGGACGCTGGAGGCAATCGAAGACGACCTCCGGCAGAACATCTCGCTGGCTGACTGAGTCGACCATCGGAACGGCGGGCGGGTCCACCGCTCCCGCTTTTTACACCCCGAGGCGGTCTAACGCGCTGTCGAGCCTCGGGAGTCCGTCGTCGCCGAAAAACCGGACGTTCTCCAGGGCGTGGAAGGCGATATACACGTCGCGCCGTTCGTCGAAGTACCGCTCGGAGATATTGCGGTGGCGGCGGTACTCATCGTAGAACGCAGCGCCGATCGAGTCCAGTCGGTCGACGTACGCCAGGTCTACTTCAGCGTGGCCGAAATATATCGCTGGATCGAGGACGGCCCGAACGGTTCCGTCAGCCACGACAACGTTTCCGGGGTGGATGTCGCCGTGCAGCAGCGACGGCGTGGCCGGCTCGACGAGACGAGTATCGAGCGTTTCCGCCAGTCGCTGCACCCGGTCGAACTCGGTGGCTGGCAGAGCCCCAGCGTCCCGCGCAGTCCTTGCGAACGGGAGAAGCCGTCGCTCGCGGAAGAAGTCGATCCACGACTCGGTCCACGGGTTCGACTGGCTGAACGGCCCCGAAAGGGTATCGAACGGAAAGCCGAACGCGTCAGCCGAGACGTCGTGGAGAGACGCGACGTGGCGCGCGAGGTCGCGTTCGGCCCGTTCACCGAATCGGCCGTCTCCGCGGACGAACGACAGCACGAGCAGTTCCGGTTCGACGTGGAGGACGTCCGGAACGGGGAGCGGCGTGTCACGGTCGAGGTACTGAAGCATTGCCGCCTCGATTCCGAGCGGCGAGTCGTCGACTTTCACCGCCACGTCAGGACGGTCGCGAAACGTCACACGGTAGACCGACCCGACTTCCCCGCCGTCGAGTGCCGTCGCGCTTTGAGCGTCGGCGTCCAGTACGCTCGAAACCCGTTGTCGCACTGTCGCCGTCATCTGTTCCGCGCCCGTCTCCTCGTCCATATTCGGCATACGATAAGGCGTCCAATAGGTCTGTTTGTCTTCTGCCTCGGTAGCGAAAACAAAGCCATCCGAACCTCACTGCAGACTCCGATTACAGGCAGCACTCGAAACGAGTGGTGACGCTACACGGATCGGTCGGTGCTGTCACCGAACTGCACGACGAGGCGTTCCGTGGCGAGAGCGTACACTGTCATCTCTGTCCCCTTCTCCGAGTACCACGTTTCGGCGGGTTCGATAAGGTCAGCTTCACAGAGACGGTCGAGGTGATAGGAGACGCTCTGGAGCGAGCGGTCGACTGCATCGGCGATATCCGACGCGGTCCGCGGTTCGTTCCTGACCGCCCCCAGTATCTCCTGAGCAGCCTCAGACGAGAGAATCTGAAGGACGTCAGTCGGTTCGGTACCGTTGACTACGACGTTCGTCTGCTCTCGGGGTGCATAGTCAACTGGCGGGTGATGGGGGAAGACGCTTGCCATGGATTGTAGGGAGGGTATTGACGTTCGCTTCTGTTTGTTCGGCTCAATCCGAACAAACCAATCAAACAATTTAATACTTACGGAATAAATAGCCTGAGGTATGACGCAGCAGGACACGCGGCAAACAGGGCAGCCAGTTCGGATGCATGAGTGATGACGACAGCGCGGTCGCACGCGAACGCGTCATCGAATCGATGGAGCAATCGGCCGAGGTGTACGGCCTCAGCCGAAGCGCCGGGCGCATCTACGGCGTGCTGTACTTCGCATCGGACCCCCTCTCCATCCCAGAACTCGTCGAAGAAACCGGCTACGCGAAATCGACGGTGAGTAACGTCACACGGACGCTGTCGCGTATCGGGCTCATCCACCGCAGGCGTCTGCAGGGGGCGGCAGACGAGTCCGGTTCGAGGCCGAACGTGAGGTCTGGTTCATCCTGCAGGACGTGTTCCAGCAGTACATCCAACGGGAAGTCCAGACGACGCTCAGGACCATCCGCCGGGCGGAAGAGCAGGTATCAGCAGAGACTCGCGAGCAAGAGCGCGTTCGAAATCTCCGTGAAACGTACGAAGACCTGGAGGAGATCGTACAGCTCGCGTCGGAGTACTCCGCCGCAGAACTCCGCGAGGCGCTCGAGTCCTACGAGCGGTAGTCACCGCGTTACCAGTAGACGGTGTACGTACACGTATCGTCACCGTTCCGACGACACGTCTGACCCGTTTCTTCGATGAACACGAACGCGCCGACCGGCGCGTATTGCTGGGCGACACCCCGGATGAGGCCACGGTCGAACGGGCACGGATACGGGTTCTCACACGTCACCTCGCCGGTCCGCTCGCCCACGGATTCGAAGCGATAGTGCCCGATATCCCCGCCACGGTGATTGCGCTGGTAGGCCTCGTCTATCGACTGGAGCCCCTCCGGAACAGAATCGAAATCGTTCGGCCAGTCAGCGACACGCGGGATCTGTTCGCCGAGTCGGTCGAGGACGTGCGGTTGCAGGTCGTCGGCAATCGTCTCGAACGCGTTCAGCCAGGCCTGTTGTGGGTACCACTCGTCGGCCGCCGGGTCGGTGATTCCCTCCGCATCGAGCGCCGTTAGCGCTCGTTCCCGGTACTCGTCTGAGAACTTCCCCATCGCCTCCTCGACTATCGTGAGTACCGTTTGCCCGTTGATTTCGACGGCTGGGTCAAACGCCTCGTAGGATGCCATTCTGTCCGGTAGTTCGCGGGGAAGGAAATAAAAACCGGCCATACACGCGGCGAATGTGGCACTTTCAGCCCGTCGAGGGGAAGACAACCGCAGTTTTCTGCTCTACTGCCTGCAGTCCCAGTCTCTACAGCGCTTAGTCTTCACTCTTAGACGGGTCGCCGAGGGCTGGCGGCTCCATACAGACCGTACACGACAGCCCTGCCGTTACGACGCGTCCTGTGACTGTCCGCTACGTTCAGTACGGGCGTCGGTGACCCACGCCGGTCGATTCACTGTCGTCTCGCCCGAATCGAACTCGAAGGAGAGGTCGTATGTTTCCGGTGCCTTCCCTGCCAGTCTGCCCAAGGCGAGTTCTGCATACGTCCCCGCGGACTTCGTCAGGTCCCACGTAACTGTCGCGGAGCGAACGTCAGTCGTGTCACCGACTGTTCGCACTGTCCCCGTAGCCCCGGTGACGTGGTACGTTTCCCGCCCCTCGTACCAGCCGTTTTTCGGCTTGTAGACGGTCGCTGCCTGAGCGGCGTCGGCTTCCCGTTCGTATTCGACGAGGTACAGGCTCCTGACGACTACCGACGCCGCGCCCGAGACATCGTCCGCCACATCCTCTGACTCCTGCTTGAGGATGAACGTGACGGCCCCGTCAGTCCGGGTCTCCTGAAGGAGTTCCCGATCGGTATCGCTCTGGATCTGCTCTCGCCGGCGGTCGGTACTGCCGTCGTCGTCGACGACGATACGACTGTAGACCGGGTCGCCCGGCGACGCCTGATACTGTTCGGTTCGGACATCACCCTCGTCAATGAACAGGTAGCGGCCGCCGTCAGCGGTCACAGCGCCCTCGAATTCGAGCGCTGTTTCACTATCCGCGACAATCGCTCCCGACGCCCGGTATTCATCGGACTCGGGAACGGTAAACCGTTCGTCGACCGGGTTTTCCGCGTGTGGGCTCGCAGTACTGAACGGATACACGGCAGCGAAGACAAGCGCGAGACAGCATAGCGCTAGCACACCGTTCAGTAGTCTCGCGGTACGGCGGTCCATATCCGAGTACCAATACTGACCAACAAAAGCGATTCGGAAACCGGGACTTGGACTCCGAGTTTGTCGCTACTTCTTCGGGAGGGTCGCGATGAACTCGTTCGGCCCGATGCGGTCGACAGTGTAGCCCTCGGCGTCGAACGATTGTCGCTCCGCGGCCATCTGGTGATAGAGCGGCGTCGGCTTGTGGTCGTTGACAATCGTCAGTGCCTCTCCGCTGTCCAGTTCCTCGAACGCGTCGAAGATCTTCGGGTGTCGCTTCGGCGGTGGAATCTCTCGGAGATCGAGTTGCTGTTCTGCCATACGATCTATCGGTCGCTAGCTGCCGTAGAGAGCCTTTGTGCGAATATATTCAGCGCGGGAATCCGGCAGTGACGACACAGAGCCCGCATTCGGTTACGTCGACCGCGTTACCGATACATTTCGGTGGCTTGTGTCCGATTCGTCGTCACGGACAGCTGTTTTGCAGTTCACGCCTGTTGATACCGCGTCGCCCACTTCGGTAACGACCGACGGTAAAGGCCGACGCCGACAGCGCCCAGGACGCCACCAGACCCACCGAGCGCGGCAAGCAGGGGCCCGGACAGCGGTGAGATGGCGAACCCGGCGATGAGGATTGGGACCAGCGGGAGGACCATTGCCGCGCCGAAAACAGCGAACAGGGCCGTGTCGAAGAGGAACTCGTTCGGAGAGAGGCCGGTGAGGTACACGGTGGTGCCGAAGATGTAGCAGGCGACACCGACGAGCAGGACGGCCCCGACGACCGCCTCGGCGACCGGCCCGCCACGCCAGGCCAGTGCGAGTCCGTAGAACGCGAGTCCGACCAGCGGGCCGAGCAGGAGGAACGCCCGGAACTTCCCCGCGAAAACGGCGTTCACAGAGAGGGGATGGGCGAAGTACAGGGTAACGTCGTCGGATTGCGTGAGCCAGTTATACGTCGTAAATCCCGAGAGCCCGAGAATCGCACCGAACGAGATTCCGGTCGACGGTGGCACGCCCGTTATCTGGCCGGCGAAATCGACCAGCGCGGCGGTGACACCGAACAGCACCGCCGCCGAGAAAAGGACCTTCCCGAACCCGCCTGCGCTCCGGTGGATGTCGAGCAGGCTCTTGGTCGCAACTGGGTCACCGATCCGTCGCCACCACCGGCGGAAGGCCGGTTCGACTGTTCGAGCGGAGCGAGGCGCGGTCGCGTCAAAGGTGAGCGCCCCGAGCAGAAAGACGCCGAGGATGACGGTCGCTGTCGCGCCGACCCGCAGGGGAGTCTGAGCGAGAAACAGGCCGTAGGGGGTGTAGGAGACGACATCGACACTGCCGGCCAGCGCTGCACCGACTGCGACGAGTGGGGCCGCGAGTAGTGCCAGACCGGGAACGCCGCGGCCGGTGAGACCGAGGGCCGCAATCGTCGTTCCCATCCCGAGGACGAACGTCAGTGCCAGGGTCATCCACAGAAGGGAGACAGTCGTAGCGACGAGGAGAGGCCCGGCGACGCCATGGACTGCAAGCACCGTTCCCAGAGAGATCGGCAGCAGAAACAGCACTGCGTAGTAGACACTGTCCTTGACGACGAACAGCCCCAGCAACGTGTTCTGCGACAGCGGGAGCGTGCGGGCAGAGAACACCAGCAGCGTCACGTCACCGAGGAGGTTCCGGAGGGCATCCCGTCCCACAAATCCGAGAGACCCCGTGTGGAGACCGAAGACGAACACCAGTGCGTGGAGCCCGGCGAACACGGTTTTCGGTTCGGTCCCGGTAACAGCGAGAAGCTTGGCTGCGCCGCCAACGAGCAGGCAGATGAACACCGGAAACAGGGAGAAGTGACTGCCGCGGAAGAGCCGGCTGTGGAGTCGCCACTCCTCGCGGAGCATCTCGACGAACACCCTGCGCGCCCGACCGTCACTCATGTGTCAGCGGGTTGGCTCCCCGGTCCACTGTTGCGTCGACGTTGTCCAGAAACACGTCGAGGAGCGTTACATCGGCGTCGAGTTCCGCCGGACGGACGTCGGCGACGAGGTCGCCGCCGTACATGATGCCGACCCGCGAACAGAGTTCGGCGGCGACGTCTACGTCGTGTGTGGTGACGACGATTGTGTTGCCGTCGTCCCGGTAGGAGCGCAGGAAGCGCTTGACCCGCTCCTGAACGATCGGGTCGAGGTTCGCCAGCGGTTCGTCGATGAACACGACGGCTGGCTCGTGGAAGAACGCGCCGGCGATCATCACTTTCTGCTGTTGGCCCCGCGAAAGGTCCGATGACAGTGTATCGAGTTTCTCGGTAAAGCCGAGACGGTCGGCCCACGACTCGGTCTGCTCGGTCACCGCGTCGTCGGGCATATCCCGGATAGCACCGACGAAGTCGAAGTACTCGCGCGGCGTCATGAAACTCGGTGGTGACTCCTTCTCCGGGAGGATTCCCGCTCGTTCGCGGACCGCTGTTGGCTGCGTCGCCGGGTCGACACCGAGTACCGACACCTGTCCACCGTCCGGACTGAGCTGTCCGGTGAGTATCTCCATCGTCGTGGTCTTGCCAGCGCCGTTCGGCCCGAGCAACCCGAAAAACTCGCCGTCGTCGATGCTGAGCGAGAGGTCCGGTATCGCAGTCACGTCGCCGTACGACTTCCTGAGCGACTCGATCTCGATTGCTGTCACGGCGTTCTGCCTACCATCGTGGTTCTGTCGATATAAGTTGTTATACTGAATAAGAACATCCCAGATAATCAGACACCGGTTTCGTGGATACGCACATCTAAACTCGGACAACAGGCCGAAGGAGAAACTGTTTTAGGCAGTCCTAAACTATCGCTGGATACCCAAATGACGACCGCAAACCTGCAGAACGGAACAGCGGCCCGGTCCGCCGAGGGGCTGTCGAGCGATGCCATCGAAGCGGTGGCGTTCCTCGCCCGCTCGGAACACCGCCTTCGCGTCCTCGAACTCTTGTCTGACGGTCCCTGCAGTCGTGACGAACTGAGCGACCGGACGGGGGTGACGCGCGTGACGCTCAGTCGAATCCTCGGTGACTTAGAGGACCGTGACTGGATCACGCGACGGAACGGGGAGAAGGTGTACGCGCTAACCGGCCTGGGAAAGCTTGTTTACGACGATTTCACGCAGTTACTCGGGACGGTTTCCATCGGACAGGAGTATCCCGACGTCGTCCAGCGACTGCCGACAGACTGGTTCGACTTCGATCTGCGGTGTCTCGCCGAGGGACAACTCGTGGCCGACCAGAGTGCCGACCCACTCGCCGCGGCCCGCATCGTCGCTAACGCTATCCAGAACGCGTCGTCGTTCCGCTCGCTCCTAGGAACGTTCATCGCGCTCCCGATGTACACGTACGAGGAGGCGGTACGGGCAGGCAACGAAGCGGATGGGACCGTCGTGTTCGACACCGACCTGACCGAGACGATGCTTTCAGACGCTGACCTCCGTGGCCGCTGGCAGACTATCGAGGCCGCGACGGCGTCCGTGACGTACTACAGTCTCGACGAATCTGTTCCCTGCAGTATCGACCTCATCGACGGCGAAACGGTGTTTCTGACCATCGACCGGGAGCGCGACATCGGATTCGATATCATCCGCTGTACGCACCCCGATGTGATCGGGTGGGCAGCAGGAGTAATCGACGAGGCCCAAACGGCGGCCGCTCCGCTCAGCCACCACACTGACACCGCCGATACTTGAATACGGCCTGAATCGCCCACGCGATATGTATTAGACGGTACAATTGTCAGAGATGTTTTGGCCGAAGTGTCACTCGCCGTCCGTGTTGGTATAACTGTTGTTTGAGTAATCGATAGCTCTTAACACATGACAAGGTAGATATGTTATATGGCCCCGCATCGACTCCACCACCTCGCCCTCCTCTGTCTGGTCTGTGCGTCGCTCCTCGTCACTGCCATGCCCGCTGGTGCAGCGCCGCCGCCGCGGCCGCTGTGTGACGCCTGCGGTGACACGTTCGAATCGACGGCCGAGTCCCACGGCGTCTCGGTCACTGTCACCCACAGCAACGCTACCGTCGCCGTCAACGCCAACGGAAGCGCAACGTGGGTCGTCCACAACCGCCTGTCCGACTCAGATGGGGTTGCACGTCTCCGGGCGAACGAGAGCCTCCGAACCGCTATCGCCGACAGAGCGATGTGGGACACCGAGCTTCTGAGCGCGAACGTCTCCGGCGACGGCGTCATAACGCTGCGCTACCGCGAGGCCGATTTCGCCGAGCAGTCTGTCGGCGGGGCGGTCCGCACTGGCGAGTTTACCGAACTACGGCTATCGAAACCTCGACGGCCTCGGCGCTGACCGCCTCGTCATCGTTGCCCCCGATGGGATGCGAGTCGGGCGGACCATTGACGGCGCGACCGTCTCAGACGACGGCCAGCGGATGACGCTGACCGAACTGAATGACGGGCGTGTCGTGACGTTCGTCCCCCGTGATACGGCCGTTGGGCCGGTGTTGAGTCTCCTCGCGGTCGGAACACTTCTCGGTCCCGTGATGGCGGTGAAGGCGCTCGCATACATCACGCTCCCCGCAGCGGTGTTTACCCTCTTGATCGGCGCGGCCGCTGGAGGGCTCTCTTGGCTCGATTGGGACCTCAAACGAGTCCGGGACTCCGCAGGCGTCGCATTCGCCGGGTTCGGCGCGTTAGCGACTGCCCTGTCGCTGCTTGGAGCGACGGGCGTTTTGCGGTTGGGTGGGATAGCGGCACCGCTGTTCGGTGGTGGCACTGCGCTGTTCGTGTGTGGAATAGCACTTTCACAGCGGCGTGTCCGTGAGCGCGCGAGCTATCGTGCGGTCGTTGGCGGTGCAGTAGTCGGAGCGAGCATCGCGCTGGGAGCGACGATAGTGGCGGCTCCGATGGTCGTCACGGACGGATTCACGCCCCCGGTGTCGGCGCTGTTAGTTCTTGGACCCGCGTTCGTGCTTCTCCCGGCCGGGTACGCAGTCGGCCACGGGAACCGTCGGTTAGCGATGAAAACGGCCGCTATCGGGTTCGTACTGTCGATGCTACCGGTACTCCCGGTACTGCCTGCGCCGTTCGGACTGGGCGTGCTTTTTGTCCCTATTGCCACAGCCAGCGCCGCCGTCGTTGCTATCGCCGGCCTCCCGATATTCCTCACCGGCGTCTCGCTCGGCGTTCCATCATCGGCCCACTGACCGATCCGCAGGCTACAGTCGCAGTGAGTTGCTCAGCCGTGTGTGGCTGTGACACTTCGTATCTTATTACTCGACAGGTACTGACTGATAGCGTCGGTGTCACCTGATTGTGGCTGTGTTGCCATCAATACATAAGCGGGCGTACCGAACGACCGTACACGATGTCACAGACGTATCACAGCCGTAGCCTCGACGACGAGATTTCGGAACACCGGGACCCTGCTCACGACGTCGACCCGCTCTTCGTTAATCGCTGGTCGCCGCGTGCGATGGCTGGTGATTCGCTTGCTGAAGATGACCTGCTGCCGCTGTTTGAAGCCGCGCGCTGGGCACCGTCCGCATTCAACAATCAGCATTGGCGATTCGTCTACGCCACCCGTGAGGACGACGAATGGGAGTCGTTCCTCGGCCTGCTGAACGAAGCCAACCGCTCATGGGCACGCAATGCTGGCGCGCTCATCGCCGTTTTCTCGAAGGTCACCCTCGAGCACAACGGCGAGTCCGCTGGGACGCGTTCGTTCGATACCGGTGCTGCGTGGCAGAATCTCGCTCTGGAGGGCGCCCGGCGCGACTTGGCTGTTCACCCGATGGCGGGCTTCGACTGGGATCGGATCCACGAAGCTCTGGGCGTCCCAGAAGACGAATTCGACGCCGAAGCAATGATCGCCGTCGGTGAACGGGCTGATCCCGAGACGTTACCTGAGGACCTCAAAGAGCACGAAAAGCCGAGCGGTCGGAAACCACTTGACGAAATAGTCTTCAGCGGCCAGTTCGAATGAGCGATGGACTGAGATCTAAACACTAGCCTGAACGTTCACACTGGCCGTGGCGAGATCAGGACTCCCGACGATGATATCGAATTAACCGGTAGTCCTGAGAAGTGGATTAGCGGACCGGAACGCGATTACGAACCGATTGGGACGGTCTCGTGTTCCGTGCAGACCTGTTCCATTGAGTGACTGGACGATATTTCGACGGCTCCCGTCTCCAAGTAGCTACTCTTATACCTGTGGCCGTCAGAGGTATCGTATAGGCGGCCACAGCGGTGGGGTTGCCTCCCGTACCCATCCCGAACACGGAAGATAAGCCCACCAGCGTTCCGGGGAGTACTGGAGTGCGCGAGCCTCTGGGAAATCCGGTTCGCCGCCACCATTCATATCTGTTCATACGAACTGGCGAGCGACGCGGCCTCGCTGTAGGACAGTCGCGCCGCGGAGACCAGCATCACAGCAAGGTCAAGTTCCGGAGCACTCAGCCTGAATCGGTCAGTTTCGCTCGAAGCCGAATCCCTCATCACCGCCATCTCGCTGGACGGTCAGTACTGCGTTTTCGGATTCGTCCGTGACGGCCGCAGTCACCGAGCCCGTGACGAACTCCCGGAGGCGGCTCTGGGTCGGTTTGCCCATCACTGTGACATTGTAGTGAGCGGACTCGTTGATAATTGCCTCCGCGACATCGGGTGCTTCGAGATGCCACGTATCTACTGTGACTGCCTCGGGGAGGCGGCTTCGTGCTGTTTCGAACAGCGTCGATGCTCGTGCCACCGCAGTCTCGTCTTTCGTTTCGGACACATGGAAGAGGTCGACAGGTGCATCTGCACCCATCGCTAACGCGCCGCCGACGACAACGCCGAGGGCGGAATGCGTGCCCTCTGCAATCGGGACAAGTACCGACGAAATTCCCGAGTCAGCCCGTGAGTACGTGACTGAGACGACATCACACGATGCTTTCTTTCGCATCCGGTCGGCTGCGTCACCTCGGAGCCCCTCGCCGAATAATTCGGGCGTGTGCTCGTCCAGTACAGCCAACTGGACGTGGCGCTGCTGTGCGACGTTGATTGCTGTCTTGAGTGGCGTGTCGGTCTCTTCGACGATCAAATGCGCGTCAGCGGTGTGCGTCTCGTCCAGTCGCGCCTGCAGTAGCTTTCGACCGACGGACGTGGTCTCCGAACTCCGGGTAGCATCACCCGTGAACAGATCGAGAACGAGCAGTTCCCCGCCGACACCGTCTGCAATGTTCAGTGCCGTCTCGAACGTGAAGTCGTCGTGTGTCCCGAAAATCGGATAGAGGATTCGTTGTGGTGGCGCGGTATCGGACCGCTCCAGAAACTCCTGCAGACTAGTTTCAGCGTGAGCCATGCTACGTACTGATTGTTTATCCGCAATAAATACGCCGGTAGATTGTGCATACCGTAGTATGTATCGAATGAAATCCATATTCGCCAAAGAGCGGCGGCAGCGACACCCGAGCACAAGCGAGCGTAGTGAATGGTGACCCGTAGACCGGAACTCGGGGCCAGTTCGGTTGCAAAAGCTGTCCCGATGAATAGTCCAGCGGAAATGTAGTTTGCCGCTTCCAGAGTTCCGGACGCCGACCCGGCCTGGATACCAGTATTTGAGAACCGCACGACCGCTGTGCACCGCCACAAACGTTATCACGCTGTCAGCGTCAGCATCCGCTCGTCGTGATTTCGAACCACAGGCCGGCGTCCGTCGCGCTCAGGGGAAAAAGGGATTGGCACGCACCCTGTAGTCCCCGTATGAGTCGGCGTCTCGACGAAATCGACAGGCGCATCATCCACGCGCTGCAGCAGGACGCTCGGAACATCTCGGCCCCGATGGTCGCGGAGGAGATGGACGTCTCTCCGGGGACGATTCGCAACCGCATCAATCAGCTCGAAGATGCGGGCATTATCAAGGGGTATCACGCCGATATCGACTACGAGCGGTGTGAGAGTCGCTTGACCAATCTGTTCGTCTGTAACACCTCTGCGAGCGAGCGGGAGAACCTGGCCAGAAAGGCGCTCACGGTCCCCGGTGTGGTGAACGTTCGGGAACTCCGGACCGGCCGCGGCAACCTCCAGATCAAGGCCGTCGGCGAGGAAATGAGTGACCTCACTCGGATCGCCCACCAGCTCAGCAAGCTCGGCCTGGAGATCGAGGACGAGGACCTGATTCAGGAGGAGTATTTCACGCCCTACGAACCGTTCGGGCCGGACGGCGCGAGCAAGCAGGGGGCGATGACCGACATGGTGTCACTCTCCGGCGGCGCGGAAGTGGTCGACGTGACCGTCAGTCCGGAAGCCCCGATTGTGGACACGACACTTCGTGATGCGAACGAACAGTCACTACTCGACGAAGAGGTCCTTATCATCGCTATCGAACGAGGTGACGAGATGATTACGCCGAAAGGCGATACAGAAATCCGTGCCGGCGACCTTATCTCCGTGTTTGCTCGGGACGGGGTACCCGAGTCGACGCTGGACGCGTTCGGTGAGACGAACGAACCGATTACGCCGTCGTAAACCCTGTCTGGTGACCGTTCTCCCGACGCAGGGTTTTGTACTGAATTGCACATCGCGCTTTTTTTGACCGCGTTCGAGCAGGCAGCCACTACAAGCGCTGATACCATATTCCAATTGACAGTATTTCGGAGTGCTGAATTTAGTAGGCATAAAATACGTATTCAGTAGTTAATCGGCAACACTTATTATGAGTCAGTATTCTAGCAGTGACTACGATCTCAGCAACAGCAGGGATAGGAGGCCGGAAGATGCGCCGACTGTCCGTACGAGGTACGCAACGAATATATGACTGTACTCGATACCCAACCGCCTGAAAGCGTCCCCGAGGAAGCGATCACTGCACTGCAGGACAGTAGTGACAGCCAACTCAGCGATATTGTCCATTACGCACAGCAGTTGCTCCGCGAACACCCGCCGCTCACTGAGGCTATCGAAGCCCGGGAGGGCGAGACACTCGTTCGGACGGAGGGCCACGGGGCATACACGATTGTCGTCGTCGAACGGCCTGACGAGACCGGAGAGGGGCGTGGCCCCTTCGCCTACCGTGTCCAGTGGGAACCCGATATCGAGGGTGAGGGCGGCAAGTACCGGTGGCACTATCTCGGGGAAGTCTTCGATTCGGAGCGGACGGTGAGTGAGGCGTGATCCCTGGTGTCTGCGGATTTTACAGCACCTAGCACACAGAACATATGTACATAATCACTGTCGGAGCAGGCGATATCGGAACGCCGCTCATCGAGATTGCAACGGGAACCGGAAACGAAGTCGTCGTCATCGAGCGGGACGCGGCGAGGGCGGACGAAGTCGCCAGCGAGTTCGACTGTATGGTCCTCAACGCGGATGCGACCGTCAAAGAGACGCTTGAGGATGCCGGTGCCGACCGCGCGGATGCCATCATCACGACGACGGACCAGGATGCGACCAACGTCATGGTGTCCCTCCTGGCACAGGAGCTGGAAATCCCCGCAATCGTCTCGGTCGTCCACAATCCGGAGCACATGAACCTCTTTAAGCAGATCGGCGTCAATACGATAGAGAACCCACAGCGCCTCATTGCGGAGTCACTCTTCCGGTCCGTCGACCGGCCATCGATTGTTGACTACATGCGGGTCGGCGACGTTGCCGAAGTGTTCGAGATCACAGTCACCGAGGCGGCACCGATTGCCGGGCTGACACTCATTGAAGCCGACGAGAAGGGATTGTTGGATGCCGATACGCTCGTTGTCGCGATTGAACGGAAAGACGCCGACGCACCCATCACGCCCCGAGGGCAGACCCGTATCGAAGCAGGCGACCTGTTGACGGTGTACTCCGGATCAGGGGCGACGCCCGAGGTGACGGACATCTTCGGCCATTACGAAGACCACGCAACGAACGATTCGAACGGGTTCGGCCTATGAGCAGTCCGTTGCCCACCACTCTGAGAATCCGGTGACCGATATGCCGATGATGAGACTTCGATTACGCCGCTGTTTCCGCCTCGGTTGTCGGCCTAGTCGTTATTGCTAACATGATTGTAAACGGACGAACCGTCGGACGTGACGTCGGTCGCATCGTGCAAGCCATATCGTTGATGATGGTGATCTCGGTTCTCGTCGCAGCGGTAAACGGCGAGTTCTTCGCGGTTCCGGCCTTCATCATCTCGGCGCTCGTCATGGCCGCTCTCGGGAGCGGACTCGTCTGGCGCTATCAGGACGCCGAGCCGCCGGAGAAACGCGAGGCGATGGTCACCGCAGCCACAGCATGGGGACTTATCGGTATCCTCGGCGGCCTCCCGTTCCTCCTCATCGCATGGACCATCCAGCTCGACCCGCTCCCCGTCTGGATGAACACGCCAGCGATGGATGAGACCACAGCTGTGTTTCTCAACCCGCTGGATGCCGTGTTCGAAAGCATGAGCGGTTTCACCGGAACCGGGCTTACGGTGGCCGAAACCGAAGAGCAACTGCCGCGGTCGCTGCACTGGTGGCGGTCGTTCATCGAGTGGGTCGGTGGCGTCGGCGTGATTGTCCTGACCGTCGCTATTCTTCAACGCGGCGGCGGGAGCAGTGGCTCGTATACGCTCTACGAGAGTGAGGCCCGCTCCGAGAAGATTCATCCGAGCATCGTCACCACCGTCCGGGAGATCTGGAAGATCTTCGTCGGACTGACACTCGGCTCGATTGCCCTGTTCCTGCTGGCTGGCATGCCGTTATGGGACGCTATCAACCACGGGATGACCGGTATTGCGACGGGCGGCTTCTCCGTTCACTCGGCGTCGATTGGCTTCTACGACAGCCCGTTGATCGAGTACGCGACGGTGCCCGTCATGGTCGCGGGTAGTATCGCCTTCCCCATCCACTATCTGATCTTCAAAGGCGAAATACGGAACCTGTACGCCGACTTACAGACCCGGTGGGTGTTTATCTGGTTTACCGCTGGCTCCCTCGTCCTGACGGGGATTCTATACGCGAACGGTCAGTACGCGACACTCGAAGAGACGTTCAGGGTTGCGCTGTTCCAGTTCGTCTCCGCGACCTCAAACACCGGCTTCGGAAGCGCGTCAATCGGCGGCGGGACCGAGCAGGTATGGAGTGCGGGCGCGACACTGTGGGCCTGTCTCGGGATGCTCACTGGCGGTGCAGCAGGGTCGACAGTCAGCGGCCTCAAACTCATCCGAGTGGTAACATTAGTCAAGGGGACCGTCTGGCAGATACAGGACGTGTTCCGCCCGCAAACCGCTATCAAGTACTTGCAGATCGGCGAACGCCGTCTCAGCGAAGAACAGGCACAGCGCGAGTACACCGAAGCGACGGTCGTGTTCATCCTCTGGATTACGTTCCTCGTCATCGGTGTCGCGGTCCTGCTCCGCGTTCTCTCACCGGCTCACCCGCTCGAATACGTCATTTTCGACGTGATGAGCGCACAGAGCAACGTCGGCCTCAGCAGTGGCATCACTGGGCCAGATATGCCCGACACTGCGAAGGCTATGCTGATACTCAATATGTGGGTCGGCCGGCTCGAAATCATTCCCATCGCCGTACTGATCGGGTCGGTCCTGCAGCGACTCGATTTGTACCGACGCGGGTGACCAGTGCATCCACGCGAACGTAGCGCGGACTACAAGACACCGAGTTCGAACACTGCGAGATAAATCTGTCCGCCGCCGGCTACTATCATCACGACGGCTGCAAGCTGGTGCATTCGTTGCAGGTGCGTACCAACGGTGCGCCAGAGTTCAATGCCAGCGCCCGCAAGGAGTGTCACACCGACAAGCGGAATTGCTACCCCGAGCGCGTACACCGCCAGTACGAGAACGCTTGTGCGGAGTGGCAACGCGAGGGCCTGAGAGACCACACCGAAGAACAACGGGACGACACAGCCCGCTGCAGCGACCGCGTACACAGCACCGAACACACCGAACCCGGTTACCGACGCCGGTCGTGCTGGTAACGGGACGCGGAGTTCTGGCTCACTGTTCAGGAGCATCACGACGCCGAACGCGATCAGACCGAGTCCGATTACCGGTTCGAGCATCGGGAGTGCGTTTTTCAGTGGCTGCCCGAGTGCGAGGACGAGCAGCGCGACGAGGGTAAGCGCAAGGAGTGCCCCACCAGCAGCGGCGGTGGCAGGTGGTAGCATACCGACATCTCGGTCGCTCTCGTTCATGTAGTACCCGATATACCCCGGGAGCAGCGGGAACGCACACGGCGCGAAAAACGTCGTGATGCCTGCGCCCGCGGCGAACGCGAGTGTCCCGAGTACGGCAGCTCCGGCCATCTCACACCAGTGCGTCGAGTTCGTCTCGAAGCGTCCCTTCCCCGGCGAGTCCGCTGTGGCCGAACTGGACGGTCCCGCTCTCGTCAGTAATCGCAATGTACGGGAGTCCGTCCGCCCCGAGTGCCGCCAGCAACTCGCTTCCGGGGTCGAGGCCGACAGTCCAGACACCGCCGTTCCGGTTCCACCACGCGCTGATGTCAGCCCTCGTCAGTGTCTCGCTGGGCCGCTCGTTCGTCACTGAGACGAACGACACGTCAGTGTACTCGGGCTGCATCGCGTTTAGTATCCGGAGTTGGTCGTCACAGGGCGCACACCACGTAGCGAAGAGGTCGATCACCGTGACAGTTCCCGGGGTCGGCACGGCTGTCTCGCCTGCCGACGAGCCGTGTGCATCTAGCGTCTCCACGCGGATCGGAAGCTGTTCTGTGTTCCCGGTCTGGCTACCCGACAGCCCGTTCTGGGCAACCCATAGACTCCCACCGGTGAGACCGAGCCCTGCCATCGCTGCCACGACCTGTCGGCGGTTCACGCGTTTCTCACCGTGTTCAGGTCGGAAATGATGGTTTCTTCGTCCGGCGACTTCGAGCGGTAGGCACGCTCGACGAACCCATCAGCGTTGACCAGGAGCGTCAGTGCTGTGTGCGTGAACATGTACATATCCATGTCCTCGGGTTCGGTGCGCTGGAACACGACCCCGAACTGTTCCTGTATGACATCCTTGGCTCGCTGCTTCGACGCTGGCCGAAGGAACTGCCAGTTCTCGCTATCGACATCGACGTTCATCTCGTCCGCGTACGCCCCGAGTCGTTCTGCAGTGTCACGAGCGGGGTCGAAGGTCATCGGGAGGAACCGGACCGCATCAGCGTAGCCGTTGTTCTGTGCGTGGCTCTGAATGTTCCGCTGGGTCGAGATGAGAACGGGGCACACGGTCTGGCAGTGGCTGTAAAAAAACGTGAGGAGGGCTGGGGTTTCAACGTCGCGCAGTCGAATCTCTGTGGATTCGGCCGGCGCAGGGACACTCACGTCCGGAATCTGCTCGCCCCACGCAGGATACGGAACGTCGCTGCTCTCGAACTCGCGGTCGGGCTCTTCGAGGACGACATCGGGGTTCGAATCCCCGAAGCGACCACCACCGAGACACCCGGCGACTCCAACAATCGTTCCAACCGCACCGGTCGATTTGAGAACCGTCCGTCGGCGCATATGCGGTACTTGCGCCCTCTAATATTTGGCTAATCTGGTGTGACTGTCGTAAACCGTCTCGCGCCTGCTTTCGCGTGGTTTCGGACTCTGGGAACGGTAAAAGTACAGCGAAGCAAAGGAAATGGATTCCGGCCCGGTGTGACTCCGGTGCCTTGGAGTGACTCCTGTATTGGGAGTACGTATCACAGCTTACCGAGAAGCCGTGTACCTCGAACTATCTGGCGATCACAGCCGTGTATTACAGTTCCTCCCGAAGGATACTGGCCGTTCGCAGTGTGGCACCGTCGGCGTCTCCGGACGCCCACTGAACCGATATGTCGTCCTCACTGTACCGTGAGATAACATGGACGTGAGCGTGGCAGGCGTCTATCCGTGGTCGGTGGTGAACTGAACCCGGGAGGGCTATCATGCACCACCGACCACTTAGCCGACTGGGTGAGTTACTCGTCCTCGTCCTCCGGAGCGGGTTCGCGCTGGACCACGAACACTGGCCCGAGAAATCGCTCGGCGATCTGGTCGGCAGGCATCCCGAACACGAACGTCGCCAGGGACGGGTCGGTTTCACCCATGACAACCGTATCGAACGAGTCAGCTATGTCTGCAATCGCGTCGAGGGGATCCTGATCGCGGTCGATACGGGTCTCGACCCTCAAGGGGTCCATCCCGAACTCCGCCAACCGATCCGCCATCCCCCCGAGGAGTGTCTGGATATCGTCGTCCGTCGTGTCTTCATCCGCAACGTGATACAACGTTACGTCGGCGTCCATCTCTCCGAACACACTCGCGACGACACGGGCGAGGCGATCAACCCCGATGGCCCCGCGGACTGGGACTAGCACGTCTTCGACCGGCCCCGTCGCGTTCGGAACGAGGACAGCCATGCAGTCGTGCTCAGCAATCATACGGTCGATGGTCTTCTGGCCGTCGTGGGTGAACACGAGCCGCCGCTCGACAGTGGCTCCGGCTCCCTCGAACATGGCTTCGTAGTCATCGAGCCGTTCCAGGGCCCGGTCCTCGAACTGCATCCGCGCCTGTCCGGGAGCAGTCTGTTCCGGGATGACGTGATACCCCAGCAGGACAACGTGAGCGTGTGCGAGAAGTTCGGGGACACCCTCGGGGACCGATTCCCCTTCGAGCACGCGGAGCGGAACGAGTATTGATGGTCGGTCCGTCATAATCAGATGTCTCCTTTGAGTGTCACGTCCCCAGCGTAATAACGGTACCAGAGATACGAGGCGAGCATGACCACGATGCCGATACCGATTGACGCGGGCTGCATGAAGACGATTAGTCCGAAACTCGCGAGCGCGCCCACGACCGGGACCACCGGATAGCCCGGCACCTGATAGCTTGGCGAGTACCATTCCGGGTTCCGACGGCGCAACACGATCAGGGCGATACACATCAGCCCGTACATAATCAGGTGGAGGAACGAAGCGACTTCGGCGAGGAGTTCGACCCGCCCAGTCGCGACGAGGACGAGGATCGGGCCGCCAGCGGAGAGCAGTGCGACGTGTGGTGTGCCGTAGCGGAGGTTGACCTCGCTCGCCTTTCTGGGGAGCAACGCATCGCGGCTCAGAGCGTACACTGCCCGCGAGGCACTGAGAATCGACGCGTTCGCGCTCGAAAACGTCGCCAACAGCCCGGCACCCAGGATCGCGACCGCACCGGGTAGCCCGAGGAAGTCACGGGCGACTTCGACCATCGCAGTCTCCCCGAATTCCCCCAGCCGATCAGCACCGAACGCGCTGGTCGCGACGAAAATCGTGACAACATAAAAGACGGTAACGATCAGGACCGAGCCGACCATCGCCAGCGGGAGGTTCCGACCCGGTTGCTTGATTTCACCCGCGACAGTTGCGACCTGAGCGAACCCCAGATACGACGTGAACACGAGCGCAGCGGTCGTCAATACTGGGAGGTACCCTTTCGAGAAGAACTGCTCCGGCACGGTGCCGCCACCGAATACGCCAACAGCGTCGAGGACACCGTAGGAAAGGAAGCCCGTGAGTACGACGAGGAGAACCCCGACCACCACGTTCTGAATCTTCGCGGTATTTTCCGTGCCGCCGATACTCAATGCAGTCAGTGCGGCCCCGAACAACAGTCCGATGCCGATGACCGGACTGAACGGGAGCGCGACGTTGAGCTCGGCGAACACAGCGCTCGCGTAGTGACCGAGCCCGACCAGATAGAACGCCGAAGCGAACATCAGGCCCAGCCACAGCCCGAGGCCGACGATTGCGCCGTAGGCCGTCCCCATCCCCCGCGAGATGAAGTAGTAGCCGCCACCACTTCGGGGCATCGCCGTGGCGAGTTCGGAGGTCGGCAGCGCCACAAGCAACGCGATCAGGCCGCCGATCGCAAAGGAGAGCGTGGCTGCGAGCCCAGCGTTGGCGGCCGCCAGCCCTGGAAACACGAAGATTCCGGCCCCGATCATCGTCCCGATTCCGATTGCCAGCCCGCCAACGAGCCCGATAGTCCGTTCGAGTTCGACGTCGTCGTGGACGACCGCGTCGTCGGTGACGGATTCCGGCTCCTCGGCGGGTGCCTCACCGGCGACGTTCTCGCCTCCCGGTTCGACGTCGACAGGCTGGTCAGTCATATGACAGGGATAGTTTCACCTGTCGGATAAAACCGCCGACGGAATGTGTGACCGACGCCGCGGGTAGCACTGGTCGGCGGCCTCGTACAGGATGAAACCTCTCAGCACCGAAGACAGATGAACAGGCCATTATGCCTGTATCCGAAATGGTCCGTAGAGGATCATATTCATGGTCTCGCTGCTTCTCGTCCTCGGCTTACTCGTCGCCGGGTTTGTGGGATTTAACATCGGCGGTTCGTCAACAGGCGTCGCGTTCGGGCCGGCTGTCGGGAGCAAGCTGGTCAGAAAGGTAACAGCGGCGGCACTGTTCAGCGTGTTCGCGTTCATCGGAGCGTGGACAGTCGGCCGCAACGTCATCGTCACGATGAGCGAGGGGATCGTACCGGCCGCACAGTTCACCCCGGTAGCCGGTGTCGGCGTCCTGTTTTTCACTGGCCTCTCGCTGCTGGTTTCAAACATCTATGGCGTCCCCGCCTCGACCTCGATGACGGCTGTGGGGGCGATTGTGGGGCTCGGACTCGCGACGGGATCGCTCAACGAGGCGTTGATGTTTACAATCGTCTCCGCGTGGATCGTCGCCCCGCTCATCGGCCTCGTCATCGGGGCGGCCATCGGTCGGTACGCCTATCCGCAACTCGAAGCTCGACTGTCGTTTACGCGCCTCGAACGGCAGTTGGTACAGATCGACCGGTCGGGCCGGTTCCCCCGCCTCCGCCTCAACAAAAACGCGTCCCCCCGTGACCTCATCGGGTCGCGCTGGTGTTGGCCATCGCCTGTTACATGGGTTTCAGCGCGGGGGCCTCGAACGCTGCGAACGCAGTCGCCCCGCTGGTCGGCAACGGGGCCGTCAGTATCGATCAGGGCGTGCTCCTCGCGGTCGCAGCCATCAGCCTCGGTGGGTTCACCATCGCCAGACGCACTCTCGCAACCGTCGGCGACGGCATTACTGACCTACCGATTCTGGCAGCCCTCATCGTCTCCTCCGTCGGTGCGACGATCATCACCGTCCTCTCGTACTACGGCATTCCGGCGAGCCTCGCGGTGAGCACGACCTGCTGTATCATCGGTCTAGGGTGGGGCCGAGCGAGTCGCGCTGTCACGCTTACGGAACTCGCGACGCCACCATCCGAGTCCAAGCCGGGGCCGAATCTCAGTACTGGCGCTCTCGCCGCCCCATCAACCGAGGAAGAGAAGCCAGCGGGTCCAACTGTGGGCGAACTCGCAGCCGGAGAGTCCCCTACCCCCGAGACGTCTCCATCAGTCCCAGCCATTGGCGAGGAGGACATCGAGGAACTGACCGCCGAGAACCTGTTCGATCCGGCAGCGACGAGCCGGATCGTCATTCTCTGGGTCCTCACGCCGTCGCTGTCTGTCGTCGGGTCGTACCTCCTCTTCGCTCTCCTGCTGTGAGCCGGTCATCCGACCGGCCCCGTCGGTGATTTGGGAAGTACTTGGACCCAGGGGCCGCCCTCGGTCCGCAGGAGAGCCCGTCAGACGAATGTCGACTGGAACCGACTGATGTTCTCGTCGATTCCGGCGACGATGAGTTCGTCCCCGGATTCGATCACGAACGACGCGGCAGGGTTCGTGATGACACGCCCCTCCCGTTCGGCGGCGACGACGGTACAGCCGGTCCGGTTACGGATGTCGGCATCAGCGAGCGATTTGCCGACAGCGTCCGTGACTGTCGTTCGAATGAGTTTCAGTTGCGTTCCCGGGGAGAGGATTTCCTCATCGAGTACGATTGACGCGAGCATCCGCCCGCTGACGGCGGCGAGCGAGAGCACGTAGTCGGCACCGGCGCGGTACAGTTTCGACACGTTTTCGTGCTCGTTCGCTCGGGCGATGATTTCTATCCGGGGGTTCAGTTCACGAATCGCGAACGTCGCGAAGATAGCAGCCGTGTCGTCGGGCAACGCGAGGACGACAGTGCCGGCGTCCATAATGTCCGCCTTACGGAGGACATCGCGGTCCGTCGCATCGCCGACCACGTCGACCGTTGGGTGGTCCTCGGGGTCAATGGTCGTGTATTCGAACCCGGCATCTGTGAGCGAGCTCGTGACGGACCGTCCAACGACACCCATCCCCGCGATGACGACGTCTCCCCGACGGTGCCGGCCCTCGAACAGCGTCATCTCCTTCAACTGGTCGAGTTCCGTCTCTCGCCCGGTCGCAACGAGCACACTTCGGGCGTCAAATCGGACATCCGGCGGGGGTGGACTGTGGAAATTCCCCCGAACCCACACCCCGATGATGGCGGCACCTGTCCGCTCGAAGATACCGCTCTCGGCGATGGTCTGGCCGATCAGTTCGCTGCCGCTCTGGAGCGGGAACTCCGCGATGTCGAAGTCTTCGTCGATTTCGACGCCTTCGATAGCTTCGGGGTCGAACGTGCCGATGGCTTTGCCCGCGAGCTGTTCGCCCAGTATTCGCTTGGGCGAGAGGACATGATCGGCCCCGGCGAACCGATGGTAGTCCGCGGTGGTCGGATCTTCAGTCAGGCTGACCGTCCGTACCTCGGAATCGACCTCCCGAGCCGAGAGGAGGACGCTCGGATTGGTTTCGTCGTCGACGTTTGCGATCAGGGCGTCGGCGTGCTCGAGTCGGGCACGCTTGAGGGCCGCGTCCGACTCCGGATCTCCGGACATAACCGTATACCCTGCCGCGTGGAGTTCGTCCGCGGCTTCCCGATCCTGCTTGATGATGACGTACTGGACGCCGCGTGCGGTGAGTTCGTCGATGAGAACTTCTTCACGGGGCCCGTAGTTACAGAGGACGACGTGGTTATCGAGCCCACGAACCGAGGCGGGGGCACTGGAGGTGAACGCGTCCTCGAAGAGCGGGACCACGAGCACCGGGAGGGCCGCGAAAATAAGCACGAGTCCCGAGAGTGCCATGAGTGAGACGAGGTAGTTCATCTGCGGGCTCGTCCACGGGGCGTCCCCGCCGTAGCCGACGGTGGTGACCGTTTGAACGACGACCTCTACCGAGCGGTACAACGGCTGGGGCCGCCCCTCCCATGTAGCCATCCCGTAGTTGTAGAGAACCACGAACCCAGAGAGCACGCTGACGACGATGGCGAGATAATAGACGATGAGCCGCGTTCGCCGGTCCATGCTTCGGCATCAGGTGTCAGACCCATAATAGCCACTCCCGAGAGGGAGCGGTTCAATCACCGGTGAGCTGCCAACCGACTCATCATCGAGGTCATGGGGAGTGTGGCACTCGCCGAAAAGGGACTCGAATCGGGCGACCCGATCAAGCCCAAGGAACCGCTCGGTTCCACCGAGGAAGCCGAGACGCCCGCCGACGACTACCCTCACAGGCGTTCATATCGGTAGAGCAGTACAGCCCCGCAAACCGCTCTACCTCATCCTGATACCGGACCCCATGTCGCGTTTCCGATATCAGACGCTATCGGCGGTTTCCGATCCGTCGCTATCCCGCCGTGCGAGTAGGATGCCGGCAATGAAACAGGCAGCCCCCAGCCCGTAGAGGCCATAGCTCAGAGGTGCCGAGACGAGGAACCCTGCGACGATCAGTACTCCGAACGCGGCGTGCAGAATCGCAGTCTGGTTCACAGCCAGTGTAGCGGGTTCAGAAGCAAAAATGGCGCGGTACCGGCCTCGCTGGTCGAGTCTGATCGATAGGGATCTGTGGGAGTATGGGACCAGAACGGCCCCGATCACCGTTGGTGCATCGCTCCAACACTAATTCAGATTACGGACACAGGTCGCCAGCCCACACGGTTGTCGCCGAATCACTCGATTCAGGCGGGGCGGAGTCGCACGATAGGTGCGTCAGACGAGTCGATTGCAGCGAGGACGTGTCCGGTTTCGGGCTCGACCACCACGTCGCGGATGCGCCACCCGCGGTCGGCGAGGAGGGGCGTCGCTTCTTCGACTGTTCGCCCATCGACGGTGAACCGGGCGAGATGCTGTGAGGCCAGCCCGCCGACGAGCAAGTCGCCGGTCCACTCCGTGAAGGCGTCACCGGTGTAGAACGTCGTGCCGCTGGGCGGGAAGCCACCCGATCCGCAGTCCCACGAATACACTGGTGCAACAACGTCGTCGCGCTCCGCGTGGCTGACGCCGATCGGATCGCCGCTGCCGTAGGTACAGCCCTCGTCGGCGACCGGCCAGCCGTAGTTGGCGCCCCGTTCGACGATGTTGATTTCGTCGCCGTCCTGCTCGCCGAACTCGGTCTGCCAGATGTCGCCGGTGTCGGGGTGGACGGTCATCCCCTGGGCGTTGCGGTGGCCGTAGCTGAATATCGAATCGACCGCGTCCGGGTCGTCGGTGAACGGGTTCGCGTCGGGAATCCCACCCGAGGGCGTCAGCCGAAGCGTGGTCCCGAGTTCGTTCGTCCTGTCCTGCGCGACGTGGTCGGGCCCGAAGTCCTTGAACTGTCTGTCGCCGACAGTCACGTACACCAACCCGTCCGGGCCGAACACGACGCGAGACCCGAAGTGCCCGTCAGAGTCGATAAAGGGCTCCGCGACGTGCAGTTGTTCAAACGTCTCGAACTGCGCGTCAGCGGCGTTCAGGCGACCACGTCCCAGATGTGTCGCCGACGCACCGCTGTCGTTGGCTTTCGAATATGTCAGATACACCCAGGCCGGGTCCGGAAAGTCGGGGTGGAGCGCCGCATCGAGCATCCCGCCCTGACCGCTCGCGTACACCGACGGTGCGCCAGTGACAGGCGTAATTGTTCCGTCGGCCGAATCGACCACCACCACGCGGCCGACGCGCTCTGTGACTAGCAACTGTGAGCCGTCGGGCAGCGGCGTGACGCTCCAGGGCGATTCGAGTCCGTCGGCGACGGTCTCGACAGCCGTCTCTGAACCGTCGGCCTGTCCGGAAGCCGTCGCTGTCGCGCCGTCCCCTTGCTGGTCGTCACTGGGGGCACTACAGCCTGCGAGTGTTCCAGCGGCCGTGAGCCCGCTCACAGCGAGGAACGTCCGTCGGTCCATTGTAGCTACAGCTACGGTCGCGGGGCTGTTAACTGCGGTCCTGATTGGTTTATCAGAAACCCGACTCGTCAGTAGCCGGTACTCACGGGACGCATCCTGCCATCCCTCGCCTATCGCGGCGAAGTGTCTTTTAGCCACCCGCAGCTACGCATTATTGATGGACCGTCACAATCAGCCAGCAGGTGAGAGAGAGCGTCTGCCAGCGGAGACGCTCTCGCCGCTGGCGACGCGGGTCGACGAGCTGCTGGCCCTGTATCGATACGAACTCACCCCCGCTATCGATGCGATCAATGCTGCCGTCGCTGGCTACGGTGGCCTGTTCGACCCGGAGACATCCGCCGATGAAATACGGACCGCAATCGACGAGCTTGTTGTATCTGGCCCGCCCCCGTCACAGCAGGGCGCGGCTACCTCCGACGGGGCACAGGTAGTGCTCTATGTGGACGGCAGCGCACACAGTAACGGGCCGGCCGGTGCCGGTGCTGTGATTCAGGCCGATGAGACACCGATTGCCCGACTCGGGCGTCCGGTCGGCTCTCGGACGAACAACAACGTCGCCGAATACGCCGCCCTCCATCTCGGACTGCGGGCACTGGCGACACGGTGTGACCCAGAGTCGGTCGAGATACGCATCGATTCGATGACCGTCATCAACCACATCTGGGGTAACAAAGAGAGCACCGTGAAAGCGACGCCGTACAGCACGGCGATCACTGACCACCTGTCGGCGCTGCCCGCCCACGAATGGACGCATCTGGCCGACAGTGATCCGAACCCGGCTGATGCACAGGCGACGGTCGGGGCCGACATCGCAGCCCTCGGCCCTGGGTGAGACAGGGGTGCCAGCGAGCCTGTCGTTCGCGTCGCTCGCGGAGCGTAACACCAGCGTCGAATTGCTGTGTAGATGGCCGCTGTTCTGCTGTTTTTATTCCTCGAGCACGTATTCTGTGTTAATGTACACCGATGGGCGGTACGACTATGACGTGGCCGTGGTCGGCGGCGGGCCGGCCGGGCTGACGAGCGCACTGTACACCACCCGACTGGGGATGGACACGATCGTTATCAACCGCGGTGGCGGCCGCGCCGCGATGATGACCGACACGCACAACGTCATCGGCGTCACCGAGGACGTTTCGGGGAACGAATTCTTAGAAACTGCACGCGAGCAGGTGCAGGATTACGGCGGGACCTACGAGCGGGGCTTCGTCGAATCGGTCGAACCACTCGCCGACGGGAACGAGGACGGGTTCACCGTGACGACGAGCGACGATGAGTTGGCAGTAAAGCGAGTCGTCCTTGCGACCGGGTTCGCCGACGAGCGTCCGGATCCGCCGCTGCCGCGGACCGGGAAAGGGCTGCACTGGTGTCTCCACTGTGACGCGTTCATGTTCGTCGGCGAGCCCGTCTTCGTCATGGGCACCGGCGAAGCCGCGGCCCACGTCGCGATGATTATGCTGAATTACACCGACGACGTGGACATACTGACTCGCGGCGACGAGCCGGAGTGGAGCGACGAGACGCAGACGATGCTCGACAATCACCCGGTCGATATCGTCGATACAGAGCTGTCGGGCAAGCGGACTGACGACGACGGCTGGCTATCGGCCTACGAGTTCGAGGACGGGAGCGTTCGGGAGTACAAAGGCGGCTTCCCGATGCTCGGGTCAGACTATCACGCGGAGCTAGCCGACGAACTGGGACTCGATAGAAACGACGACGGGACTGTGGCCGTCGACGACCACGGCGAGACCAGTATCTCCGGCGTCTACGCCGTCGGAGATCTGACGCCGGGCCACAATCAGATCCCAATCGCCATGGGTGAGGGCGCGGACGCGGGCATCGCGATCCACAAAGACCTCAGGAAGTACCCCCGTTCAGTCGACGACATCAAGTCCGAGGGTGCGGTCGAGGACGTGGACGTTCCCGCGGTCTCCGAAGAACTGTTCGCGACAGCGCTGACGCACGAAGGACACGCCGCCGGGCCACGTTCGGAGGCGACGCCAGAAGCCCGCGCTGACGACGACTGACGCGCCGTAGAATAGTTCAACCGGAGAGGCGACGAGGGAGCCGGGTACCGGCTCCGGGAAACGACCTATTCGTCTTCGGTTTCGCGCTGTCGGTAGGGTTCGAGCAAGTCGTCAAGGAGCAAACAGCGGGGGTCGGTGACGGGGTACGCAGTGTCGATATACTCCTCTGCCGTCTCGATGTCACCGCGGATCGCGAACTGCCGGACGCGCGCCGCGTTTTCGTAGAAGTTCTCGTTGATCTCCGGCGACATCTCGGCCCCGCTGGAAGCCGGCTGGTGCTGGAAGACCTCTTTCTGTAGCTCGTCGAAATCAACCATCTCGGGCTCGTAGTCCTCGATCTCCGAAAGGACGTACTCGACAGCGAAGCGTTGAAACTCGGACTTGTTCGAGAAGACACCCTCCGCTACCATCTCCTCGACGCAGTCCATCACCGTTTCGGGAAACCGGACCGTCGATTTGACCACGTTGTTGGTATCAGACTGTCGACCCATATAAAATATACTCACGCGAGGCCCGACCCAGTGCGTCTTGAGAGCATAGCGTAGCTCCAGCAGCGACGAACTACCTCGAAGTGGTGAGAATATCGCGAGCGTCTTGTATCGCAGCGAGAGACAAATCAGACGCGTACTGGTAGAAGATCTCGGTGCTGGTCACTGGTGCTGTCGTGAAAGATAGCGGTTACAGAACATACTTTTGCCGTGGATACCTTCTAAAGCCTGACAATGGGTCGCCCGAACGTGTTACTCGTCGTTCTTGATTGTGTCCGTGCGGCGAACACCTCGCTGTTGGGTCATCGACGCAGGACCACCCCCTTTCTCGAAGCGTTCGGTCGTGAGGCGACGGTGTACACGCAGGCACGGACAACCGCGAGCTGGTCGTTGCCGGCCCATACGAGCCTGTTCACCGGAGTTCCGGCGGAGGGCCACACGCTCAAGATTACCGAACGGCTGCAGCCCGGCCAGACGATCTTTGATTTCCTCCACAAGGAAGGATACGAAACTGGCGTATTCACCGAGAACCCGTATCTCACCGTTCATCCATCCGGGCTCAGCGACAGCTTCGAGACCGTCGTCACGGAACGGCCCGATTCAACAGACGTTGACGACCCGTCCGAAACCCGCAACGGTGTCGACGGCTTCTGGTACGCCGACGAGCTGACTGAGTGGGTCGACGAGCAAACTGAGTCCTGGGCCGCGTGCCTCAATCTGATGGACGCGCACATGCCGTACGCGACGCGGGACGCCTACGACGAGTGGGGCGCGGACCTGTACTGGGGAATGCACGACGAACTCCCGATCAAGTGGGAGTGGAGCGTCTACGGAGAGCAACTCCCGCCGGGCGTCGGACAGCTGCTCGAACCGCTGTACGACGGCGCGATTCGACAGACTGACGCGATTCTGGAGCAGGTGATTGGTGACCTGGAAGCACGCGGCGTTTTAGACGACACGCTGGTCGTCATCACGGCGGACCACGGTGACGGATTCGGAGAACCCCCACAGGCCGCCACAGAGCCACCCGCGGTCATGCACGGGATGGGCACGCAGGAGGAACTGTTTCACGTCCCACTCGTCGTCCGAGGTCCGGGGCAGACCGAGGGGCGGCGAATCGAGTCCCTGGCGACGCTGTCGCGGTTTCCTGACGCCGTGTTGGCTGCCTTCGACGGGGAAGTGGACGACTCCGGGTGGTTCGTCGCACCAGACGGGCAGACGACTGCGTACCAGGCACCACCGACCGGGCAGACGGCAGAGTACGCCGAGCAGTACACTGACGAGCCGGACCGGTTCCAACAGCCGGCGTCGCTCGTGTACCAGAACGGACCCGGTGACACCGTATACAAGCGCGCAGCGTGGGGAGCGGATGAGTACGAAGCGGTCGTGCGGGGCCGGCGGTCCGAGCCCAGCGACGGCACCCCCATCGACCGCCCGCCGTCGGACGTTGTCGCTGACTCCGCAGAGCAAAGTGAGACGCTCGAAATCACCCAACTCGCTGCAGGCGAAGACGAAATGGCAGAATACGATATCGATGGCTTCGACGACGTAGACCTCAAGTCGCGGTTGGAGCGGCTCGGCTATCTCTAAGTCGGTGCTACGCAGGCCTGCACCGAGTATCGTCCGCCACAATCGTGGTACGGCTGCCGTGTTTGCGATGCCTGAACAGAATCGAAAGGGATGTTTGTGACAACTTGATTTGTACGAACGATGTATAGCGATATTCTCGTTCCAACGGATGGGAGTGCGTCAATGAAGCAGGTACTGGAACACACAATCGACATTGCCGACGGGCGGGACGTCACCGTCCACGCGCTGTATGTCGTCGACGACCGAGCGTTCCTGTCGATGGATGACGAGATGCAGGACGAGGTGCTGGAGAACCTGCGAACGGAGGGCGAAGAGGCCACGTCGGTCGTCCGAGACACGCTGGAACAGGAAGGAATCGAAGTCTCGACGGCTATCCAGCGGGGCAAACCAGCAGACCGCATCGTATCGTACGTTGCTGACGCCGACATCGACCTGATTACGATGGGAACGCAGGCAGACAAGTACGAAAAGAACATGCTCGGGAGCACAGCGCAGAAGGTCGTCACGAAGTCGTCCGTTCCGGTACTCACTGTTGACGTTTCCGAGTCGGACTAGGTGTGTAGTCACACACTGGCCGCAAGCAGTTCTCCGGCGGTAGCGATTGTTACGGGCTCGACGGACCGTGGTGCGACTTGAGCAGGCCAGAACAATCCCATCACCCGTCGCTTAAAAGTTCCAGCAGCCGCGTCGCTCTTGGACTAGACCCGCTGCCAATCGGCTGTGAGAGCTATGGACACGCCTCGGCGGTGCTTATTGTCGGTCAGAACCGGATACTGAGATGAGTTCCGCTATCGGCGAGACTGGCCGAGCGCTACTGGGCGTAAATCTGGAACGGTTCGATACTTCTCTGTGTTGAGTATAGATCCAAGTATTGATAATAATCTCATATAGAAGCACTATGTATTGAATTGTTGAAACTAACTATACTTATCCAGATGTCACTATTAGGTGCTGTTCTGGCGGGTAAGTCGTAACCCAGAAGTTCTGCGCATCCTTCGTCAAAACTGCTATGTCTACGACGTTGACCGTCGAAGGGATGAGTTGTGGTCACTGCGAGCAAACCGTCGAGGAGGCCATCGAGGCGCTCGCTGGTGTCCAAGGCGCTGAAGCCGACAAAGACGCCGAGCAGGTGTCTGTCGACGGCGACGTCAGCACAGAACAACTCATCGCCGCTGTGGAGGACGCGGGGTATGACGCAAAGGCCTGAGGCAGTCCCACCGCGAATACTGTTGTAGCTGTTGTCGACACGACTTCGTTAGCTACTGCTGAGTAGCGACTACCCATCACGCAGTCAGGCGGTGTGAGGAAAGTCCCGCTCAGTCAAACAGCCCCTCTTCCCGAAAGCCAACCATCAGATCGTCGATAAGGGCTGCAGCTGTCTCGTAGGGATAGTCCTGATACTCAGCGTATTCTGTGCCAAAATCCATCACCCCCACGCTGACGTCCCCTGCTTCGAACGTCGTACTTGGGCCGTCCGGCAGAACTGGCACCAGCTCCATCGGTTCCTCGACGGGGTATTCGGCGCTGGTGAAAACTGCCTCTAATTCCGCTCTAAGCTGTTCGGCAGTGTCTTCTGTCATAGTGGAGACTTGGTTGAGAAAGACAAAAGGCTTGTTCTGTGACAACGGTAGGAGTAGCGGATCACTCGGTATAGCCGAGGTCGCGGAGGTTTTTCAGGATCTCTTCGTCTTCAACGGCAGTATCGATGGCTTCGTCCACGATATCCTGTCGCTGTTGCACTACTTGGAGAAGCTGTCGCGCACTTCTGAGTTTGTATCGGACATCGGGGTCGTCCACGTCGTCGAAAGCGCCCTCCAGCAGTTCGTCAATTGTGGCGAGTGTCGTTTCAGCCATAGAACCGCTATTGGGAGTGATTTACTAAGTTTTGCTGGATTTGCCCGTGAAGTGAGCCTTGATTAATAGGAGAGAGTCTCCCACACTGTTGCTCAGAGTGTGTGTGAGTCTTCTGGAAAACCGGAAGCTGAAATTCTTGCATATTGAGATATCATATTAACATTTTTTATTGAGCTATCGAAATGAGCAGTCGATGCCCTCCACGTTGCGGCGGACATTCCTCGGAATGGTCGCCACTGGATCAGTCGCCAGCATCGCTGGCTGTTCGTCGTCGTGCCCTGACGACGGCGCACCAGACCCATCGCATACAGTTGACCCGGGAGTCAACAGCGCCGGCTTCGAGACAGTGCCCGACGGCTCGTGGCCGTTGCCGCGGTTTGACACGACGAACACAGGCTATGCGCCGGTCGGGATGGAAACCACGACGCCGTCGGTCAGATGGCACGCAGATATTTCAACATCGTCTGGTGGCGGTGAAACCGCCGGTGCAAGCGCGGGGGTTGTCGCCGACGGAACTGTCGTGCTAACGACAGCGACCGGTGTCGTCGCCCTATCGCTCCGTGACGGCACAGAACAGTGGCGGCGCGATCTCACACCGGCGACAGTTCCGTCAGTGGTCGACATTGGAGACGAACCAGCGCCGCCGGTAATATCCAACAGTCGCGTCTTTCTCGCGACAGCGGACAGTGTCACTGCACTTGAAATTGGAGATGGATCTGTTGCGTGGCGAAACACCGACACGGCCGGGGCAGGCGTTCCGACAGTGACTGATGACGCCCTGTTCGTTCCCACGACTGACGGGGTAGCGAGATTTGCGACCGACGACGGACGCCGGCAGTGGACGGCGACCGCCGACGGGACGAGGCTGGCCGCAGCCGACAGTACCGTCGTCATCGCCGGTGAGAAGATAACGGCAGTGGATGCCGCAGCCGGCGAGGTCCAGTGGGAACACTCGGACCGACCTTCGGGATACCCCGTCGTCTCTGACGGGACCGTTTATGTGAGCGGTACGTACGGCGACCTGATAGGTCGGTCACTCACCGACGGGACCGAGCAGTGGCGTCTCGACGACAGACGGTCACTCGAATTTCCGGTCGTGACGCCCGATAGCGTGTACGCAATCGAGCGCCCCGGTGAGTCATCCAGCGCGACGTTCGCCTTCGACCGCGTCGATAACGGGCCACCGAAGCCCCGGTGGTGCTCCGAAATCAATATCGGTGGCGCGGTGACTGCCGCGGCTGACGACGCTGTGTTCACATTCCAGAGTGACGATGGCCTCACCGCGTTCACCACGCGCCTCGGCGAGGCAGTATGGCAGTATCCGGCCGAGTATCAGGCTGTCTCACTGGCGGTACTCGATGGCGGAATCGTGAGCGTGTCGCCGGACGGAACCGTCGTGGCTCTCGGAGGTGAGTGATCCGCTATGTGGCGTCGCTCATATCGGCTCGCCGGTCCGATCCTCGGTTTGAGTGCAGTCTGTCTGCTCATCACCGCGGTGCCGCTCGAACTCTGGCCGACACCGCGGCCGGGTGATTCGTATGTGTTCAACCCACCGGCGTTTAGCGCAATTTGGGTACAACGGACGCTCAGGCCGGGACTCATCATAAGCGCGAATGCGCTGCTGTTAGTCGGGCTGAGCACAGTACTCAGGCGTGACAGCGCGTCGATGTCTCGCTTGCAGCGCGCGTTCGCATTCGGCGCTCTCTTTGGGACTGGCGGCTGTGTGCTTGGAACGCTGTTGTTCACCACAGCCGGCACAAACGATATCGGGAGAGAAATAACCGCCTTCCTCATCTGGGCTCTTGCGATCCCGTTCGTAATCCTGGGACTCGTCGGCTGGGGCATCGGCTACCTGCGGGCAGACAGTACTCGACTCGGTGCCGCCCTCACTGTCCCACCAGTACTCGCTGTTGCGTACATCGGTCTCTCGATGGCAGGTGTCGACTTCTCACCCGTTGGCAGGCTGCTGTTGATTATCCCGACGAGTGGCATGGCGCTTGTCGTCGGCTACGACCTGTGGACCGACAACACCGTCTCCGAGGAAAGATAACGGGGCCAACGGCGACCTGTTCCAGACAACGAACAGCCGACTCACCCAAGTAACCCAGCCCGACCAGGGATTACCTGTTCTGAACGCTCGGGTTGTCGGTCAAACACCGCGACGACCGAGGCGGCATCGGGTAGATGTGGTAGTATATACTCCCCCTCAGCGTGTTCGATAGTAACCGTCTCTGTTCCGAGCAGCGAATCGAGCGGCGTCTGCTCGACGCGGAGGCCACTTTCCTCCCACGACTCGATGCGCCAGAGTGCCGTGCCGAACAGACAGTCATATGCGACGAGCGCACCAGCGTCAGGGTCAATCCGGTATTCGATTGTCCCGTATCGCAATAGCTGATCGAGACACAGCAGGAGAGCCGGGATGCTAACGCTTGCGAGAACGATCACGGCGACGATGTCCCACGCACTGCCAATTGCAAACAGGACCGCAACGAGCAGCCCCATGCCACCGAGAAACAGGCTTCCTGGGTGATACGGAAACCGGAGGAGGCCGCCGATGACCCGTCCCCAGCAAACTGGACGCACCCGCTCAGGTGCATCAGTGAGCGTCCCGTCGACGGAGCGAGCCTTCGGCGGGGCCGTTTGCCAGCCGTATTCCTCATCGTATGTCTTGAAATAGACGACAAGACGGTCGCTGTAGACGCCCAGGAGGTCGGACGTGAATTTGAAACAGACGACCATGAGTAGCAGTGGCAGTCCGACGACAGTCGGATCAAGACTGCCGAGTTCTGCTTCAGGCCCCTCCGTAGCTGCTGTTATCAGTGCCAGCGTGAGTATGCCGCCGAAAAAGACGGTTACGATCCGAGGTAACAGTCCTCGAAACGCCGTCGTCGAGTTGTGTTTCCGATACTCCCCGTTGTAAAAGTAATTCCGTACCGTTGTGATTCCCGTCAGAACGAAAATCCCGATAGTCGCCAGCAGCACACCAGTTACCGTCTCTGTACTGGGTTCCGGCAGTGGACCGATGAGCAGGCCCCCAGTAAACAACCAAACGACTGCCAGAATTAGAACGGTAATTGGGAGCGCGAGTAGCGTCGTGAGATAGACTCGTAAACCGGTTCGCGGGACGGAGAGGGCGAACTGTCGTTCCGCCAGCGGGCCCATAAGCAAGGTGCTGGTCTCAATATCCGGCGGGCGACCAGCGAACACTGCCCGAACGAGTGCCCAGACCGAGTCGACGCCGAGCTCGAACCAGTACAGAAACAGCAATGCAGCCGCACTCCAGTCAAACAACCCGACGCCAACGACGGGGAGAGAATTCGAGACGATGGTGCTGAGGAGTTCTGTCCGACGGCTATTCTCCGCGTAGAGAACCCGTCTGGTGAAGGGCATTATCCGTGGTGACGGCTAATGGCATATGAACGAAACGATTGCACGGCCAGCAGTGTGCTACGCTACAAGCGGAGTTTCAGTACGCTGGCGACCTCCTGAATCGCGGATAAGACTGGCTACGCACTGCCATCGAATGGATTATAGAACGCTTCGTATGCACTGTTGGTCTCATCAGGGCTTGCGTGTCAGAGACAGCAGATACGCTCGCATTCCAATTACCGGTCAGAACAGGTCGGTAGCGGTCAGTACAGGCCGTACGCTTGCCAAAGTCTGGGTCCCATCCTGAGCTAACCGCCGGTCTAGTTACACGGAAACTGACTCACCGGCTTTGTTCAGTGTTCAGTTCTGCTGTGGATGGAGAATCAGCGCTGGCCGCGCTATCTACTAAATTGTCAAGCGGTGTCGGTTCTGACTGGTCACGCTGATCAGTGTCTTCGGATTGGAGCAGCGTATTCAACCGATGTTCGAATTCCTCGTCAGTGATTGCCCCCGTTGCGTACTGCTTGCGAAGTATGTCGATCGCTGAAGCGGTATCTTCGTCTTCTGTGCCTCGGTCAGTAGTGTTCGATTGCTCACTAAGCGTGTAGAACAGATATATCGAACTCAGAATGAATCCGGACCCAAGGAGGAACGAGATAAACGCACTCGCTGACACATAACTAGGATGGAGGACATAGTTTCCGACTCTGATAAGCCAGCTACTCAGGAATATCACACCGATCACGAAGCCAGATACAGCCAGATTAGCCCGCTTCCGTGGATGTTCGGGAATTAGCCGAGCTATCCGATTATACATGACTTCGTTCTGTCCGGGATATCTTTGGAGGACATTCATATCAAAGAACACGTTGTTGATACAAAATGTTTTCTCATACCACCTGATCGACCGGATTGGTGGCGTGACGATAACGGAGACACGCAGCACAGCCAATGTGACAGTGTAACATCTGGACCGTTGCTGGGCGGCGTAACAGTCACTTCGAACGTGCTCTGAACGGTTGACTCGACCGAGTGTGGTCTCCAATCCAACGATATATTCGGCGAGAACCCCTAATATGTGTATGGCCAGATATGGTTCGGTTCTCATTTACGACGGGAAGTGTCCGTACTGCTCGGTGGCTGCGAAAGCCCTCGAACAGGTCGAGGATATCGGTGCCATCTCGTGGTATGAAGAGTCGGCCCAGTCGTTTCTGACGGCCCAGTTCGACGACCCACCGTTCGCGATGGTACTGATCGATCAGCCGGCAAAGCAGGTGTTCACAGGCCGCGCAGCCGCCGAGGAACTCGCTGGCCGTGCCGGACTCCCCGACCTCGTCGGCTCACTCGTCAGAGAGAACTACGAGAAGATCGCTCAAATCATTGGTCTGGCGAGCGGGCGGGGCAGAAAACCGGCTGACGTTCACGAGCGATACGCACTGACGGACGATGCCCGAGACCACTTTGATGCGCTTGCGATGAACGCCATTGATCGCGATATTCGGGCCGACACATAGCTGTGCGTTCATAGCCCACCGTTTCGTGAAAGACCACTGTTCGGAAGCGGGCGAACAAGATCACATCTCTTACTCGCTTGCTGCCCTCGCTGCGGTTGTGAGCCGCCAGCGCCGGACCTCTCGGTGTGTGTTGAACCCGACCAAGCCTTTCAGGGTGAGTTGCTGGAGATGTGTCGTGACATACGGTTTCGGGGCCGCAAGGCGTGCAGAGATTGGGCTGTCGGGACCGCCGTCGCCTCGCTGTCTTCGAGTCCTGCCAGAACCTCGTCGTTTGTTAGTGGGTCAATCGCCATACTACCCATTCGGGCTGGCAAGTAACAAGTTCTGGCACTCCGCTTCTGGTATCCTTCTGGAAGGAATGCAGCGTCGGTATGATGGGGACATACCCTTATTTGATTGAATATATAGAAATTCCCGCTATAATTTTTAATCCTGCTCACCATATAGCAGTTAATACACTAGTTACTCATCCCATCCGAATTACTTCCCCAAATATTAAGATAGTCCAACACAATACCGAACTACATGAAGAGGCGGTTGCGAAAAGCGCTGGAAACGATACCTCTCTCACGGGATGATAGCACCACAAACCTTGATGCTTGCACAGAATGTGGTGGGCCCTCACTACCCGGTGCTGGCCGCTGCACTGACTGTTTAGAAGCGTAAAGTCATTCATTGTCCTGACGAGACGAAAGCCGGTTCTTCTACAGTAACAATTGAAACGATTTCCACACCGATCGCACTGCCGTCGTGCGATCAGGTGTACATTGATCTTCAACGGCTACTATAGTTACTACCCTCAGCGAAGCGGTTCGTGGACAGTATCATCGCGGTCAATATCGAGCAATGACGGCAATATCCGTGACCGTTCGGTTGCAGATGAAAATAATCAGTACAGAAAGCCGAGCCAGCAACAGATCCGCTGCCGACTGATAGGGAATAGTATCCAGATTTCGACATATATTTATCCGATAGCTATCATCTCTCAGTGATGGCTTCTCGCAGATCAGTGTGTCTTGAGGAGATGGTATGGCCGGAGATAGAATCTGCCCTCGACAACGGAACACGGACGGTTATCATCGCTGTCGGCTCGATCGAACAACACGGCCGACACCTGCCACTGAACATGGATACGCTGGACGGGGACGAACTCTCGCGCCGAATGGCGGCCGAAATGGGTGATGCTCTTGCCGCCCCCACAATTCGCCCCGGATGTTCGGGACATCATATGGAATTCCCCGGCACAATAACCGTGCCACCCGAGACATTGATGGATGTCATCCGGTCGTACTGCAGATCCCTCGACACCCATGGCTTCGAACACATCGTTCTCGTCCCGACTCACGGTGGAAACTTCGGGCCGGTCAAAACCGTGGCTCCTGACATTGCACGTGAACTCGAAGCCTCGGTGATCCCGCTCGCTGATCTCGACGAACACATGCAGTTGCTGAATGAGGGTCTCAGCAAGGCCGGTATCGAGTACAAACAGGATGTAATCCACGCCGGGGCCGCCGAAACAGCGATTGTGCTGGCCATCGATGAGGGTCTTGTCAGGACGGAGAATATCGAACCCGGGCCTGAAGGTGACATTTCGCCGGCTCGGCTGCTAAGTGAAGGGTTCAAATCAATCACCGAAAACGGTGTCCTCGGTGATCCGACAGCGGCGACCACCGAGGCCGGAGAAGCGATTATCGAGAACGTCGTCGAGGCGTACGTCGAGGCAGTCGAGACCGAACGCAACGCAGTGTAGTCGAAGGCGTGAGAGTGTGTGTCCACTTTGGCGCTGGCTGAGAGAAGACGGATACCAGCAGGCCTCGCCGATGCATACTAGTTTGTGACTACGACTCGAATACACGTCAACACCTGAGTGCGTACGTGGCAATCTCGCAGGCTGTCTCAGATTGTTCCGGTGGGAGCGATGCCGTCTCAGCTATGGGCCAGAACACGGCTAAAAACGAGCGGTCTCCACGTTACTGGCACGTATCCCACAGCTTGGCTGTGTCGTCACTCGTCGGTCTCGCGGCGGATCATGGCTGTCGCCTCGTATGAAATAACCAGTTCGTCGTCCTGATTCAGTCCTTCGTGCCGGGTGGTGATGTACCCACGACTCGGGTCGCTGTCGGAGGGTCGCTTGTCGATGATTTCGGTTCGTAGTCGTAGCGTGTCACCGGGTTGGAGCGGTTGATGCCAGCGGAGATCGTCGACACCGACGCCAGCCTGTGTTGCCATATCCTCGCTGTTCTGGACGTTGAGACGCATACAGATCGCGGCGGTCTGCCACCCGGAAGCGACTAGCCCGCCGAAGACGGAGTCCTTCGCTGCGTCCGCATCGGTGTGGAACGGTTGCGGGTCGTACTTCTCGCCGAATTCTACGATCTCGGATTTCGACACAGTGTATCCATCGGATTGTCGTACGTCGCCAACCGAAACATCCTCGTAAAGTTTCATACGATCATGCACAGGGTGCACAAACAAAAAACCGGCGCGATCACCGACAGAATGCAGTTCCGTGGGTATGGCAGCAATACCGGATTCAGGAATTATTGCGATGCGTTCGAGAGTCGCTGGCGAACAATATGCAGTAAGCCAAAGCGGCGAACAAACCCTCTCGGTGGTGCCGTGCTCAGAATAGCAGCGGATTCAAGCGCGGCGTACTTAGCTCGAACTCAGTCGGTCGCTCCAGTTTCCGCTCGTAACTGCGACGGCGAGGGCAACAGTGCCGACCACAGCGATAAGCGCTCGGCCGCCGAGTCCCAGCGACATCCCAGCGAGCGACGCGAGCGTGTTCGTCAGCAGGAACAGCACGACGACGGGGAGAACCCAACTGACCGTCAGGAGCCACGGCCTGGCCAACCACCCGAAGCTTTCGGTTCCGGCGCGGAACTCCGTCAGCGCTTCCCCGCGCAGTAGCCAGCCGACGATGACGGTGAACGCGAACAGTCCGACGGTCAACATTAAGTCTGCGAGCGTGCCGGAGACGAACTGGAACACCGGGCTCGTGAGTGCCAGCCCGCTCCCGGTGGCCGCAAGCAGGACCGAGACCAGGACCGTTGCCCGGCGTCGCGGAACGCCGAAGCTATCGACGAGCGTGGCGACCGGCGTTTCAAGCAGGCTGATACCGCTGGTCACCGCGGCCATCAACACCGTCGCGAAAAACGCCGTCGCGACGAGTTCCCCGCCCGGAAGCGTCGCAAAAGCCGTCGCGAGCGCGACGAACAACGCGCCAGGGCCGCCCTGTCCGGGGTCGACACCCTGGGAAAACAGCAGCGGAATGACGACCAAGCCGGCGAGGACACCGATGAACGTGTTCGAGACAGCGATGACCAGCGTATCTCGCGGAAGGGATGCGTTGTCGTCGAGATACGAGGCGTACGTCAGCATTACCCCAGCGCCGAGCGAGAGCGTGAACAGCGCCTGGCCCGCCGCTGGCCCGATAACGCTCAGGAAGTTGGCGGCGAGATACTCGGCGTCGAAGCTGAGATAGAACGCGTAGCCGGCGGCCGTACCCGGCTGGGTGGCCGTCCATACCGCGAGGCCGAGCAGGATTAGCACGACGCCGGGCAGCATCACCTTCGAGACGCGTTCGATACCGTGGCTCACGCCGAAGAAGACGATCCCGGCGACGCTCCCGAGAAACAGCAGGTGAAAGGCGACCGCTTCGAGGCCGAAGCTCATTGCCCCGAAGTACTGCTGGGGCTGCCCGAAGTACGCCCCGACCGGCGAGACCAGCGTGTAGCGAAGGATCCACCCACCCACGACAGAGTAGAACGAAAGGATGACGAGCGTCGTGAGGACGTTGAACGCGCCCAGCCACGACCCCCAGCGGGAGCCGGTGAGCGAGCGAAGCGCCGCGGTCGGCGTCTGTCGGCCACAGCGTCCGAGGACGAACTCAGCGAGCAGTCCCGGGACGCCGATGCCGACGACGACGAGCAGGTAGACGATGAGGAACGCGCTGCCACCGTTCCCGGCGGTCAGCCACGGGAACCGCCAGATGTTCCCGAGGCCCGCGGCACCGCCGACGGCGGCCAGCACGAAGCCGAGGTTCGATATCCATGAATCACGATCGGACATTCGTGTACACGTCTGTACAGTGGGTACTCAAATCCCTGTTGATTCGGTTGCTTGCCCGTGATTATGAAGTTATCAGATAGACAACAGCCGGGCCCGTATGCCGACTATGCCACAGCAGTCCGTATCGACTGCCAGCACACCAGCCACCTGGCGCGAAAATCCCGTAATCCGCCTCAGACCGCGAGGTACTCCGCAATCGCGTCCTCGTCGGCGATTGTCGACGGACCGAGTTCATCGACGACCGTCCCGCGCTCCATCGCGTAACAGCGGTCGGCCATCTCGCGGATGACCCCGAGGTTCTGCTCGACGAACAGAATCGTCGTCCCGAGGTCCTCGTTAATCGTCTGCATGTCCTGGCTGATTTGGTCAACGATAGATGGCTGGATGCCCTCGCTCGGTTCGTCAAGCAGGAGCAGGTCGGGGTTCGAGACCAGTGCCCGGCCGATGGCAAGCATCTGCTGTTGTCCGCCCGAGAGCGTTCCGGCTTCCTGGCCCGCCCGCTCTTCGAGGACTGGGAAGTAGTCGTATATCTGGTCGTACAGCGTTTCGTCGCTGTCAGACCGGATGGTCTCACCCATTTTGATGTTCTGTTCGACGGTCAGCTTGGGGAACACGTCCCGGCCCTGCGGGATGTAGCCGATACCCGCCCGTGCACGCTCATCGGCGCTCGCGTGGGTCACGTCGGTGCCGTCGTAGCTGATGGTCCCTTCGCTGGGCTCCAGCAAGCCCATCACCGTCTTCAGGAGCGTCGTCTTGCCGACGCCGTTTTTCCCCATCACCCCGACGATTTCTCCCTCCTCGACGGAGAGGTCCACATCCCGCAGTATCGGCGTTGTGTCGTAGGCTGCAGAAACCTCGTCGAGTTCGAGCATCACGACTCACCCCCCAGATATATCCGCTGGACCTCGGGGTCCGACTCTATCTCCTCGATTGGCCCTTCACGGAACACCTCGCCGTTGTGCAGCACAGTCACTTCTTCGGCGATGTTCGCGACGAAGTCGGTGTCGTGTTCGATGACGACGAAGGCGATGCCTTGCTCCTCGTTGAGCCGGGTGATCCGCTCAGCGATGGCTTCGCGCTCGGCCACGTCGAGGCCGGCGACCGGCTCGTCCAACAGGAGGAGGTCGGGTTCGAGCGCGGCGGCCATCCCGATTTCCAGTTGTTGTTGCTGCCCGTGTGAGAGCTGGCCGGCATCGACGTTCTCGTAACCGGTGAGCCCCGCGGCCTCGATGGCTTCGGCGACCAGCCGCCGTCGCTCCTCCCCGTCGGCGAATTGCTGAACGGGAAGCCTGACGTTCTCTCTGACACTCAGGTCACCGTAGACGGACGGGACCTGGAATTTCATACTGATCCCGCGTGAGACCCGCTCGTGTGGGTCGAGATCGGTGATGTCGTGACCGTTGTAGTAGATACTGCCGTCAGTGGCCTCGTACGAGCCGGTAATCAGGTTCAGCAACGTCGACTTACCGGCGCCGTTGGGACCGATGAGACAGCGTAGCTCCTCCTCGGCGACCGAGAAGTCAACGTCGTCCGTGGCGGTGAACCCGCCGAACTGCTTCACGAGCCCGTCGGTCTGCAGCAGCGTCTCCGTTCTGTCACCCGTTGCCAGTTCCGCGGCGGTCTGTCGGACGTTCGGTCCGAGCGAATCGATGTCGGATTCGGTTTCAGTATCACTCATTAGTCACTCACCTCACTCGACGCGTCGGGTGCGTCAGCCCCGCCGGCCTCGCCCGGACCGAGCCGGGCGTCGACAATCTGCTGGTGGACCCACGGAACGAACCCGCTCGGGAGCACCAGAATCGTCACCAGCAACAGGGTCCCCAGCAGGACCAGCGCCAGTTCTCCGGCCATCGAGATGCGGAGGTATTCGACGGCGAGCGTGGCGACGACGGCCCCGAGCAGGCTCTTTCGGCCGCCGAGGCTCACCCAGATGACCGGCAGCGTCGCGAACAGCAGCGAGAACACGGTCGGATCGATGTAGACGTTCCGTGCGGCGTACAGCACGCCGGAAAGGCCCGCCAGCGCGCCCCCGAGCGTGAACACGACGAACTTGACGCGGGTCACGTTGTAGCCGAACATCTCGGTCCGGTCCTCGTCCTCGCGGACGGCGACCATCACGCGGCCGTAGTCCGAGTTGACCAGGGCGCGCAGCCCGAGGTACGCCCCGACCAGCAACGTCAGCACGAGGTAGTAGAACGGGCTGATCTCGACCGCCCCGATGCCGATTATCCGCATCGGGAACGGGTTGTAGATGAACTGGTAGGACGCCCCGCCGACGCCGAGGGTCAACAGGGGGATGTCCGGCATCCCGTTGAAGCCGCCCAGCGCCGCCTCGCCGATGGCCCACTCGGACCCGGCGGTCTGGGCCATGAACGTGTGCAGCACGATTGTCGAGACGAGCGTGATGATGGTCACGTAGACGTCGCGCACCCCGCCGTAGAACATGAAGTAGCCCAGTATCGCCGCGCTGACGCCACCGCCGACGATGCCGGCGATGACAGCAGCCGTGATACCGCCCGGGGTCGCATAGTTGATCGAGACGACGCCGAACGTGTAGGCCCCGATGCCGAAGAAGACGACCTGGCCGAAGCTCAGCACGCCCGAGTAGCCCCAGACGACCGACAGCGAGAGCCCCAGCAGGGCCAGTACCATGAACAGCGACAGCTGGGACCCGTCGCCGAACAGCGGGTAGACCGCAAGCGCCGCGACGGCGACGAGGAAGCCGACCCAGAACCCCCGCGAGTCGCCGATGGTGTTCGGCCCCTCGAACCGACTGCGGAGCCGACTCGGGAGCGAACTGTTCGCCTCGCCGTGTGCAGTGTCTGTCGACATTTATTCGCTCTCCTGTCTCCGTTTCCGTAGTTGTTCGATGAACCCGGTGATGCCGTCGGGGAGGAACCGCAGCGCGACGAGCGCGGCCACGAGCAACGCGATGCGGCCGATGAACGTCCCGTAGAGGTTCGAGAACACGGCCAGTATCGCCCCGAGGACGCCCCCCGACAGCGCGGTCCCGAGGACGACGCTCGGGCCCCCGACCACGACGGCGACGAACGACTCGACGAGGAACTGGTCCCCGAGCGTCGGCCGCATCGTGACGACCGGCGCGAAGAGCGCGCCCGTCAGTCCCGCCAGTGCCGACCCGATGCCGAACGTCAGCATGTACATGCGCTCGGTGTTGACGCCCATCGCCTGTGCGGTCTCCTTGTCCTGTATCGTCGCCCGGGCGCGCATCCCGAAGTCGGTCCGGGTGAACAGGTAGTAGGTGGCGACGAGCAGCCCGATGCTGACGCCGGCGAGGACGATTCGGTACGTCGAGTAGGAGAACGCACCGTACTCGATGGGGCCAAAGGGCGTCGAGAGGCCGTCGATGGAGTTGCCGTAGGCGATTCGGGTCCCCTGGGTCAGTATCAGGCTGAGCCCGAACGTGGCGACCATCGAGTCGGCCAGCCGGTCGTACAGCGGCTCGATGATGTCACGGCCGAGGGTCCGCTGGCTGACCCAGTTGGGCCACGCCCCGGAGATGATGACCCGCTCGGTCAGAATCCCGAACAGGCCGGTGACCAGGCCGCCGGCGACCATCGCCACGACGAGCGGGAGGCCGAGTTGCGTCACTGCCAGCGTCGCGGTGTAGGCACCGATGAGGATGAACTCCCCGTGTGCCAGGTTGATGACGCCCATGATCCCGAAGATGATGGCCAACCCCGCCGCGGCGAGCACGATGAACGCGAAGCTATCGAGGAACTGTAACGCGAGGTTGATGCCGTTTACCATCCCTATTCGGCCTCCTCGTAGTAGTCGACCGGGGTGTACTGGGTCTGTTCCGGGTTCTCGGGGAGGTTACAGCCGGCCGTCTCCGAGAGGAACGTTTCGGGTATCTGGCGGTTCTCGACGGCTTCGACGTTGTGTTCCTCGTCTGCGCGCATGATCCACATGTGGTGGTCGACGTGGTGGGTCGCACCATCGAGACGAATCGTCTCACCCTCGGGCGCTTCGGGTGCCTCTTCCGTGCCGAGTTCGATCCCCGACTCCAGGGCGTCGATGACTTCCGGCTGTTCGGTGGTGCCGGCCTGCTCGACGGCCTTCTTGTACATGTACGTCGAGAAGTAGTTGGTCTCGGCCTCCTCGTTGAGGTACGGCGCGTCGGGATACATTTCGAAGTACCGGTCGACGAAGCCGCCGTCGCCCGTGTTGCTCTCGGTCGGTACCTCCTCCATGTAGTTGACGCCGGCGTAGATATTGGCCATCGCCGGGGCGTCGAGCCGTCGGTGCTCGTATCCCTGTGCCATCGCCGTTGACGTGCCGATAGGAATGTCGAGGCCGGCCGAGGCCTTCTGTTCGTAGAACGACGTGTGGTTCGCGCCAACGAGCATCGACATCACGAAGTCCGGGTCGGCCTCCTGAATCCGGTTGATGGTCGACCCGAAGGAGGACTCGCTCAGCGGGATGAACTCCTCGCCGAGGACGTTCGCGTCGTTTTCGTTGGCCAGCACCTTCACCCAGTCCGCGGAGAGCTGGCCGAAGTTGTAGTCAGCCGCGATAGTGTAGATGTCCGGGCCGAACTCCTCGACCAGGTACGGGAGGACGATGCCGAGTTGCTGGCGCGCGGTCGGGCCGACCGCGAAGGTGAACTCGTCGCAGACGCCGCCCTCGTACTGGGTGGTGTAGAAGTACAGCTGTTCGTTGCGGTCGATTATCGGCCGGATGGCCTCCCGGGTCGCCGAGGAGTAGCCGGCCCACAGCGCGTCGACGTTCTCCTCGTTGATGGCCGTTCGGGTGAGTTCCTGATAGCGCTGATTGTCCGACTGGGGGTCGCGCTGGAACGTCTCGATTTGCTTCCCGTCGATACCGCCGTTGGCGTTGATTTCCTCGATAGCGAGCATCGACGCCTTTGCTTTCGGGTCGCCAACGAGGGCGAAGTTCCCGGACTGATCCTCGAGGACGCCGATTTTGAGTGTCTCGGCGCTGCTCGCGGTATCGGTCGAAGTTCCACCTTCACCGGCCGAACAGCCGGCGAGGCCAGTGACGAGTGCGGCCCCGCTCGCGCCGAGGAACTGGCGCCGACTGACAGACGGACGACTCATGCTTTCACCACCAGTTTCTGATTGTTGTTGGAGCTATTATACCCACATTCCTTGTTCATATCTCGTCCTTTGTTCGTGATATCCGAACGTTCGTCCATGATTTCGATCACAGTGTTGCCGTCCGGGAGGGGGAAAATAAGGTTTACCACTCTTATCTTATATTGTCCGCCATACAGTCTGGAGAGTATAAGGTCGTCAAAGGATATGACGAATAGGCATCGAAATCACTAGAATTGGCGTGCAAATTTGCATTATTTAGTAATTTTAGCATGTTTCTAGTCAATGCGGCAAAAATAGAAAATAATGGTATTTTTCCGTCGCAGCGGTTTGTCTTGCCGCAGTCGGCGAGTTTTGTGCTCTTGTCCCTCCAAATCGTCCGTCATATTCTCGCCCGCGCTACAGGAGCCACCTATCGTCGGCACTGCCAGCAGACTGGACGTGAGTCGTGTTGGCTTCGGGAAGTAGGACAATTCGATAGTCGAACCCCTTTATGTAGGGCCGAAACTTTAGCATTTAATCCGTTTCTCGATATAGAGGCGTCACTTGCGCAGAGAGCAATCATTTTAGTATGTGTATTCAAAGAGAAGGGCAGATGATAGACAAACAGTCAGAAATACTCGGGGCGGTGGCGCGATGAGTGACGGACTCGTTCCCGGCGAGGTCATCCCGGGTGAAGGGACAGTGACGCTGAACGAAGGCCGGGAAACGACCGAGGTGACCGTCGGGAACACGGGCGACAGACCCTCGCAAGTCGGGTCGCACTTCCACTTCTTCGAGGCTAATGCGGCCCTGGAGTTCGACCGCGAGGCGGCCATGGGAATGCGGCTGAACATCCCCGCCGGGACGGCCGTCCGGTTCGAACCCGGCGACGAGCAAACGGTCGAACTCGTCGAAATCGGCGGGAAGCGACGCGCCTACGGGATGAACGGACTTGTCAACGGGAGCGTCGACGGCGAGACGGGCGACGCGGTCGAACGCATGCGGGCGGCCGGGTTCCGGGAAACCGGGGCCGACGGCGACGAGGAGGGAGCGGAGTGACACGCGACATCGACCGCGAGAACTACGCCGAGCTGTACGGGCCAACGACGGGCGACAAGGTCCGCCTGGGTGACACGGAACTGTTCGCCGAAGTCGAGGACGACCTGCGGACCCACGGCGACGAGGCGGTGTTCGGCGGCGGGAAGACGCTCCGGGACGGGCTGGGAATGGCCCCCGGCGTCACACAGGCGGAGGGCGCGCTCGACTGGGTGCTGACGAACGCGACGATTATCGACCCGATACTCGGTATCGTCGCCGCCGACATCGGAATTCGGAACGGTGAGATCGCCGGCATCGGGAAGGCCGGGAACCCCGACACGATGGACGGCGTCGACATGGTCGTCGGCCCGTCGACGGACGTCTACCCCGCCGAGGGGAAGATTGCCACCGCTGGCGGCCTCGACATCCACATCCACTTCAACTCCGCACAGCTCCACGAACACGCGCTCTCGGGCGGTATCACGACAATGCTCGGTGGCGGGTACGGCGGCGGCGCGACGACGACCACGACCGGCCCAGAGAACGTCAAACGCTTCCTGCAGGCCGCCGAAGCGTGGCCGGTCAACGTTGGCTTCTACGGGAAGGGCAACGCCTCCGACCCCGGCCCGCTCCGCGAGCAGGTCGAGGCCGGTGCCTGCGGGCTGAAACTCCACGAAGACTGGGGGTCGACGCCCGAGACGATCAACACCTGTCTCGAAGTCGCCGAGGACGAGGACGTGCAGGTGTGTATGCACACGGACACGCTGAACGAAGCCGGATTCCTCGAGAACACGTTCGGTGCCGTCGACGGCCGGACCATGCACCTGTTCCACATCGAGGGCGCGGGCGGCGGCCACGCCCCGGACATCATGGAGATGGTCGGCGAGCCGAACATGCTCCCGTCGTCGACGAACCCCTCGATGCCGTACACCGACAACACGTTCGACGAACATCTGGACATGGTGATGGTGTGTCACCACCTCAACCCCGACGTGCCGGAGGACGTGGCCTTCGCCGAATCCCGTGTTCGCGCGGAGACAATCGCCGCCGAGGACGTGCTCCACGACATGGGGGCCATCTCGATGATGACCTCCGACTCCCAGGCGATGGGGCGGATGGCTGAAGTCATCCCCCGGACGTGGCAGACGGCCTCGAAGATGAAATCCCAGCGCGGCCCGCTTCCCGATGACGAGGGGACCGGCGCGGACAACCACCGCATCAAGCGCTACATCGCGAAGTACACCGTCAACCCCGCAATCTCGGCTGGTATCGAGGACCACGTCGGGACGCTCGAACCCGGCAAGCTCGCCGATATCTGCCTGTGGGACCCTGCGTTCTTCGGCGTCAAGCCGGCGATGACGTTCAAGGGCGGCTTCCCGGTCCACTCGGAGATGGGCGAGGCCAACGGGTCGTTGATGACCTGCGAACCGATTCTCCAGCGGGAACGCGCTGGTGCGGTCGGCAAGGCCAAACACGCCCTCTCGCTGTCGTTCGTCTCGCCGGCGGCCGCCGAGGCCGGCATCGGCGACGAGTACGGACTCGACTCCCGTGTCGTTCCAATCGAGGGCGCTCGCACGCCCGGCAAGGACGACATGGTGTACAACAGCTACTGCCCCGACGACATCGAAGTCGACCCCGAGACCTTCGAGGTCCGGGTCGACGGTGACCACGTTACCTGCGAACCGTCTTCCGAACACCCACTCGCACAGCGGTACATGCTATGAAACTCACAGCCAAAGAACAGGAACGACTCACGGTCTTCACCGCCGCAGAGGTCGCGCGACGCCGCAAGGAACGCGGCGTCCCGCTGAACCACCCCGAAGCCGTCGCCTACATCAGCGACTGGTGCATCGAGCGCGGACGGGACGGCCAGTCGGTCGCCGAAATCCGCTCCGGCGCGTCGAAACTGCTCGGCCGCGAGGACGTGATGGACGGCGTCCCGGAGATGATCGACATGATTCAGGTCGAACCCGTTTTCCCTGACGGGACGAAACTGGTCACGGTTCACGACCCGATCCGGTCCGACAGCGTCGGGTCAGCCGACGATGATGTGGAAGAGGCAGAGGCGGCGACTGATGGCGGTCACGGCGTTACAACCGACAGCGGCGACGAACGAACGGACAGGGACGAATGAGCCTCACACACCGCGACGTGGCGACGGTCGGTATCGGCGGCCCGGTCGGCTCCGGAAAGACCTCGCTGCTGACCGCGCTCGTCCCGAAACTGCGCGAACAGGGCCTGGACGTGGGCGTCATCGCCAACGACATCCTCACCCAGGAGGACGCCGACGTCCTGCGCGAACGCTTCGCTGGGGTCGTCCCGGAGGACCTCGTCGCCGGCGTCGAGACCGGGGCGTGCCCACATACGGGCATCCGTGAAGACCCGTCGATGAACCTCCAGCAGATCGACTCGTTCCTGGCTGACCACCCGGAACTTGACCTGGTGCTGGTCGAGAGCGGCGGCGACAACCTCGCGGCGACGTTCAACCCCGAACTCGCCGACTACTCGCTGTACGTCATCTCGGTCGCGGAAGGGGAAGACATCCCTCGAAAGCGCGGGCCGGGAGTGGTCGATTGTGACCTGCTCGTCATCAACAAGACGGACCTCGCGCCCCACGTCGGCGTCGACCTCGACGTGATGGAGCGGGACGCCGACGAGGTCCGGGACGGGCCGGTCGTCTTCACCAACTGTAAGGACGAGACGAACATCGACGAGGTGCTGTCACACGTCCGCGAGGGGGTGCTGTTCGCCTGATGGCCGCCGACGCGCCCCATCCGGCGTTCGAGGTGTATGCGACCGAGGCCGTGCCACAGGCCGCCGTAGGGTCGCCGGGGAAAGACGGCGTGCTCGAACTGACCTTCGAGCGGACGGCCGACGGGACGACCCTGGTCCACGACTACGCGACGGTCCCGTTCCACATCTCGGGGACGCTGGGGCACGACCCCCATCCCGACGCCAACACCGTCTTCGTCCAGTCGCCGACCGGCGGCGTCGCCCAGGGTGACCGCCACGACGTGTCGATAACTGTCGGAGACGAGGCTGTCGCTCACGTCTCGACTCAGAGCTCGACGAAAGTCCAGACGATGACGTGTAACTACGCCGCCGCCGACACGACCCTCAGCGTCGGCGCCGGCGGCCACCTGGATTACGTGCCGGAGCCGACGATACTCCACGCCGATTCAAGATACGTGCAGGAGATGACGGTAGACCTGTCGCCCGGCGCAACCGCCGTCGTCAGTGACGTAGTTGTCCCTGGACGCCTCGCTCGGGGCGAGCGCTTCGACTTCGAGCGATATCTCTCCCGCGTGCGCGGGACCGGGCCTGACGGACTCTTGTTCGAGGACGCAACTCATCTGACGCCGGAAGACAGGGACCCGACAGTACCCGGCGTTCTCGGCGAGTTCACCGTCTACGGGACGACGTTCGTCCTCGCGCCGGACCACGACGAATCCGAACTGAGTGACGCGCTACATGCGGCCGTCACCGACGACGAGGCCCGGGCCGGTGCGACAGCGCTCCCCAACGGGGCCGGCGTCGCGGTCCGTGCTCTGGGCGACCGGGCCGAGACCGTCCAGGCGACGCTCCACGCGGCCTGGGACCACGCCAGACAGGAACTGCTGGACGCGCCCGCGCCGTCCGGGAGGAAGTACTGATGCTGGTCGCAGACACCTATCTCGGTCACCGCGACGACGCGACCGTTGCGGAAGATATCGATACGTCGGACCACGCTACGGTCGTGCTCTCTGACACCGAACGCCAACGCTCGCGAGTCCGCACTGAGACGACAGACGGCTGTGACCTCGGTATCGTGGTCGCCCGCGACCTCGCTGACGGCGACGTGCTGGAAGCTGAAGACGGCACACTCGTCGTCGTCGAACTCGCCGCCATCGAGGCCCTCGTGCTCGATTTCGCCGACAGCGAGGTGTCACCGACCGCGGCGCTGGAACTCGGTCACGCAGTCGGGAACAGACACTGGAACCTCGCGGTCCGCGACCGAGAGACCCTGTTCCCCGTGACCGACTCGAAGGAACGGATGGAGACGACTGTCGCAGAACTGCTGCCCGCAGACGTGCCGACGCGGTACGAACACGTTCCGCCGACAACGTTCGATGATGAAGGGGTTGACCACACGCACCGCGACGGTACCGGCATGCACGACGGCGACGGCCACAGTCACGGCGGCGGCCACGCCCACGACCACGGCGTCCGGACTATCGATGGGGGCGACCAATGAGCGACGCCGCAGCGCTCGAATCGTTCCGGCTCGCGGACTCGTTCCTCCCGGTCGGGACCTACACCGTCTCCTACGGACTGGAACAGTTCATTCAGGACGACCGGGTCGAAGACGCGGCAGACCTCGAAGCGCTCCTGTCGACGTACCTCCGCCAGCAAGTCGGACCCGCCGAACTCGTCGCGCTCCGGGCTGCACACGCCGCCGCAGCCGATGGGAATTTCGAAGCGGTCTGTCGGGCCGACCGGCGGCTTTCGGCCGTGACGCTGGCCGCGGAGTTCCGCGAGAGCGCCCAGCAGTCCGGCGACCGACTGCTCTCGCTTCAGACAGAACTGTGTGAGGAGGCGCTGCTGGACCGCTACGCCGAACGCGTCGACGCCGACGAAGCGCCCGGCAACTACGCCGTGGTGCTCGGCGTTGCGACAGCCCTGGCCGATGTGGCTGTCCGTGACGCCTGCTTGCTGTGCTGTCACGGGTTCGTCACCGGACTGTTGGGGGCAGCCCAGCGCCTCCTCTCGCTCGGCCACACGGACGCCCAGCGAATCCTGGATGACCTACAGCCGGTGATGACGGCCGCAGTCGACGATAGCGCGGATCAGGGGATAGACGAGATGACACCGTTCGCACCGCTGGTGGATGTGCTGGCCGCCGAGCACGAACGTGCGGAGCGGCGGCTGTTCGCCAGTTAACGGCCGACCCACGACGGCGGAATCCCTTGACCCGGAGGGTCCGAGTTGCACTCGGCCAGAGCAGAAATGACGTGACCGGTAGCCAGTTCTGTTATTCGGCACTCGCAACGAGCAGGAACGTCTCCGGTCGCACCGCCTCGAACTCGATTGTGAATCCGTGCTGGCGGAGCGCGTCCGTTGCCTCAGTAGCGGAAAACCGCTCGTCGACGGGCGGGCCGTTGCGACCACTGCCGGAGGCCGCCCAATCGGCGATGGCGAACGTCCCGCCTGAGTTGAGCACCCGTGCGACCTCGTTCAGCGCCCCGTCGCTAGCGAATTCGTGGTACGTCATCGTCGAGAACGCCCCGTCGAGACTGCCGGTATCGAACGGGAGGTCGTCGACCGCACTCGTCACGAGGTCGACGTTGTCAGGGACGCCTTTCTCCCGATAGTAGTCGTGCATCGCTTCCTGGATGTCGACAGCGTACACTGATTCGACGGCCGGTGCGATGTCGTCGGTGTAGAACCCGGTCCCGCTCCCGAGGTCCGTGACCGTCTCGTCACTCTCGGGTGAGAGCGCCCAGTGCAACTCTTCTGCAGAGAGTGAGCGGTACCGTTGCTGGGCGTCTTCGAGTTTGTCGGCCCGGCCGGCGTCGAACGTGTGATACCCCATGTTAGAGGTTCCGGAACGCCTCGTCGACGATTTCGCCGGTGTCGGCGACGATGTCCGCCATCTCCTCGTTGTCGGGAGCCATCCCGACGAGGCGGGCGATTCGCATAATCGAGACGTGATAGACGCGCTGTTGTCCGGGTTCTTCTTCCCAAATGACGACGTTACAGGCCATGAGCGCACCGAGTTTGTTGTCTGTCGCATCGAGAGCGCGGTCAGCGACTTCGGGGTTACAGGCCCCCAACACGTAGTAGGGGTCACGGTCCGCATCGATCTTCTCGTTGAGCATTTCGGAGGGCGAGAACTCGACGGGGACACCGAACCCGGCGTCGGTGAACACGTCTCGGACGTGTTCGATGGCGTCTTCGTGGCTCATTTCGAGCGTCGCCTGTTGTTCGCCGATGTCTTCGGGGTCGATCTGGCTCGGGTCGATTGGGAGTACCATTCGTGTGTTGTATTGTGCCTACAGAGCAAAGTCTCTTCGGATACGGTGTCGAAAGGACGGAGAGAATTTTCGAGTACCGGATCGAGAAGTGGGGTCGCCACTCGTCGATATTGCAACCGTAGCTCGTCGGCGGAGTATGTCTTGTATGTGGTACGTCGGAATCGATGTGGCTATCAAATGGCTAGTAAAGTACGCCATTACCGACCACTTCCACGGGTACTGAGGCAATTCTACCTGTGAACCCCACACGATAGGCCACACCGACTTGTTGTCATATATGAGACTGGCCGGCCCCGGTTACCGTTTGAGAGAACCGACGGCTGTGACGCCGAGGGTGAGAATCGACTGCTGGTCAGATCACACTCTTGACTTTCGTATAGACTCCCGCAGTGCAACCCAGTATTGCAAAGGATGTACAAAACAAATAAGTCGATCCGGTCCGAATGTCGGAGTGATGACTGACGAGCTAGAGGAGATCAGACGACAAAAACTGGACGAGCTTCGTACCCGGGGTGAGTCGGGTAGTACCAACGAATCTGAATCAGGAGACCCCTCTGAGCCGATTACGGTCGATGGAAAAGCCGAGTTGTCCGACACGACTACCGATCACGACGTGGTTCTGGTCGACTTCTACGCCGACTGGTGTGGGCCGTGCCAAATGCTCGAACCCGTCGTCGAAACCGTCGCGGCCGAGACCGCCGCGACAGTGGCGAAAATCGACGTCGACGCGAACCAGGAGCTCGCCGCCGAGTACGGCGTTCGAGGAGTCCCGACGCTGCTTCTGTTTGCCGACGGGGAGCCGGTCGAGCGACTCGTCGGAATGCAGGACGAATCACAACTGCGTGCCGTAATCGAAAAGTACGCGTGATTCGGGCGGTAGCGAGTTTCCCTGAGAGAAACGGAGGCAAATCCCGTCTTACAAGCGTGGGGGACTCGTAGCGGTTCATCTGGACTCCGTTCTGTAGTCGTTTCTCTCCACGGCCGGGCTCCACGTATAATACTACACAGTATTGTAATATCTGCGAAATACTTTTGCGCACACTGATTCTATTATAAGATATGACGTTGGTTTTCACCCACCCAGAAACGGCCTGGACGACAGCAAAGGACGTTAACGGTATATTCGGCCACACATGAGTCCCGCTGTTCCCCTCACCTACGTTCGAGACCGCCGCGAGGAACTGGTCACACTCGCCCTTGACCTCCTGGCGATAGACACGTCGAACCCGCCCGGGGATACGCGTGCGATTGTGACCGAGATCGAGGGATTCCTCGACCCGCTGCCGGTCGACGTCAAGCGGTTCGCAGTCGACCCGGCGAAGCCGAACCTCCTCGTTGGGATTCCCGGTGAGTCGGACCGAACGCTGCTGTACAACGGGCATCTCGATACGGTTCCCTTCGAGGCCGACGCATGGACTCACGCTCCGCTCGGCGAGCGCGTCGAAGACCGCGTGTATGGCCGCGGCGCGACCGATATGAAAGGTGCCGTGGCATCGATGCTGCTTGCCATCCAGGCTTTCGCCGCAACCGACGCTGAACCGCCTGTCACGCTCCTGTTTGCCTTCGTGAGCGACGAGGAAGTGGGCGGTGACGCCGGCCTTCCCGCACTGTTGGAGTCCGGGAAACTCGACGCGGACGCGTGCGTGATCGGCGAACCGACCTGCGAGGCGGGCCGGCATTCCGTCACGGTTGCTGACCGGGGCAGCATCTGGTTGACACTCGAAGCCAGCGGCGAGGGGGCCCACGGTTCCCGGCCGATGCTGGGCATCAACGCGGTCGACCGACTCTACGACGCCGTCGAGACGCTGCGGGACCGCTTTGGTTCTAGACGACTCGATATCGCCCCCGAAGTGGAACCGATCGTCGACGAGTCGGTCGAATACTACGCCCCGTCGCTGGGCGAGGATGTCGCTCATGATCTGTTCCGGTACCCCTCTATCAACCTCGGTGTTCTCGAAGGCGGCGATGCGATAAACAGCGTCCCGCAGTCCGCCCGCGCCGAAATCGATATCCGACTGACCGCCAGGGTGGAGACGCCCGACGTGCTCTCGGAGATCCGGTCCTGTGTCACCGGCTGTGAGGGGATTACGATTACCGATGTCTCCTGGAGCGTCGGGACTGTCGAGGAGTCCGACAGCCCGCTCGTCGAAGCGGTCACGTCGACGGCGGCGGACGTCACAGGTGAACGCGTCTTCCGACGGAGTGCCACGGGCGGCGGCGATGCCAAGACGCTCCGGAACGCGGGCATTCCGACCGTCGAGTTTGCGCTCGGGACCGATACCGTCCACACCCCCGACGAGTACGTCCCGGTCGATGTGCTCGTCGACAATGCAGCCGTCTACACGAGACTGCCGGCAGTGTGGGCGTCACAGACAGCACCGTAGCAGTCCGTTGCGGTGTGATTTTGTCGGCGCGACTGCTCTGGTGGCCGCCGTGCATCGAGTAAGACTTAGGTAGATGTATTGCGTATTTGTGGGTATGGAGAACAATATTGGAGCGACTGATAGACTGACCCGCATCGCTGTTGGCCTCGTGCTGGCAGTTGCTGGACTGGCGACGCTCGGCGGTCTGCTGGGCTTCGGAACGACGGTCGGCGCGGTCGCGACACTGCTTGGTGTCGTCCTCGTCGCGACTGGCCTCGTCCGGATGTGCCTCCTGTACCGACTGCTGGGTATCGACACGTCGGGTTCCCGCTAGGGATGGACCGGTTCCAGAACACCGGCCAGCCCGACTGGGACTGGTGGGGCAAACTCTGGCCGACGCCCGGCGCGACGCTCCGGACACTCGGTGTCGCGTCCGGCGAGTCGGTCGCCGAGGTCGGCTGTGGAAGCGGGTACTTTGCGCTCCCAGCCGCCCGCATCGTCGAGCCCGAGCCGGTGTACGCGCTCGATCTGGATGCGGCCCTCCTCGACGAACTCGAAGATCTCGCCGACCAACAGGAGATCGAGAACGTCGTCCCAATCCACGGCGATGCTCGGAACCTGCCTTCGGCGCTCACTGCCCGCGTCGACACGCTCATGATAGCAAACACGTTGCACGGCGTCGACGACCAGTCCGGCTTTATCCGACAGGCCTTCCGGGCGATTGAGGCTGGCGGGAGCCTACTCGTCGTGAACTGGCACGACCGTCCGCGCGAAACCACGACCGTTGCGGGCGAACCGCGAGGGCCGCCGACGGGGCTTCGGATGCCCTCAGCGGCAACCGAGGATGCGGTGCTCTCGGCGTCGGAGTTCACGCTTGAGCGGCAGGTCGAACTGCCGCCGTACCACTACGCCCTCGTGTTCACCCGATAGAGATAGCGGCGCGCTCCCGGCGGTTCCGTACTCGCCGTACGATCGATACGCTTGCTCCACTGCGCCGGACTCATCTGTTTTCATAATCTTGGAATTTACGCACAATACTAATACAGGTGAACCCCAACTAACTCCTGTGAGACTCCCATGACTGACATCGAACCCGACGAAACCGTCGACGCCCGAGGCGCGGCCTGTCCCGGTCCGCTGATGGACCTCATCGGACAGATCCGAGATGCCGAAGCCGGTGACGTGGTTCGGCTCCTGAGCGACACCGACCAGTCACTCACCGACGTTCCGGAGTGGGCCGAAGAGGCCGGCAACGAACTGCTCGCTATCGAGGAGCTCGACGACCACAACGCGTTCTACGTGGAGAAAGCATGACCGAGCACGTCGTCATCGTCGGTGGTGGGACCGGTGGCACCGTCCTCGCGAACGACCTCGCCGACCGACTGGACGTCGAGCTTGCCGCCGACGACGTCCGAATCACGCTGATCAACGACGGACCTGACCACGTATATAAGCCGGTCTGGCTGTACGTGCCGTTCGGACAACGCGAACCGGCAGACGGTCGGCGACCGCTCGACGAGCTCGTCGACGACGCCGTCGACCTTCGAATCGACCGCGTGACCGCAATCGACACCGAAGCCCAGCGACTGCGGTTCAACGGCACCGCTCCGGCAGTCGACTACGACTACCTCGTGCTGGCGACCGGGTCGACGCTAGAGCCCGAACGGATACCCGGCCTCGCGGACGGTGGGCACGATTACTACAGCGAGTCGGGCTCGACCGCCCTCCGTGACGAACTGCTTGGGTTCACCGAGGGGCACCTCGTGTTGAGCGTCATCGGGTCGCCCCACATGTGCCCGGCGGCACCACTGGAGTTCGTCTTCATGGCCGACGACTGGCTCCGCGAGCGCGGGCTCCGCGACGACGTCGACATCACCTACACATACCCGATCCAGCGCGTCCACGGCAACCCCCATATCGCCGAATGGGCCCGACCGATTATGGACGAACGCGGCATCGAGGTCGAGACGTTCTTCAACGCCGAGGAAGTCGACCCGGATTCGGAGACGCTCACCTCGATGGAGGGGACCGACCTCGACTACGACCTCCTCGTGACGATTCCGCCCCACGGCGGTATCGACCTCATCGAAGAGGCGGGGCTCGGCGACGACGGGTGGGTCGACGTCGACAAGCACACGCTCGAAGCCGAAGCCGTCGAGAACGTCTACGCGCTCGGCGATACCGCCGATACCGGCGTCCCGAACGCTGGGAGCGTCGCCCACTACCAGGCCGGCGTCGTCGGGCAGCGCCTCGCCAGTGAAATCCGCGGCCGTCCGGCAACAGCGACCTACGACGGGAAGACGCTGTGTTTCATCGAAACGGGGATGGACGCGGCGTCGTTCGTCGAGTTCGACTACGAGAACCAGCCGTCGCCGGCGCCGCCCTCGGAGAAACTCCACTGGTCGAAGCTGGCGTACAACGAGTCCTACTGGCTCACCGCACGGGGGTTGCTCTGACCATGTCCGGAGAAGAGGTTTCCGAGCAGACCGACCTCGAAGCGGCAATCCAGCAGAATCCCGAGGCCGTCGCGGAGTTCGTCGAACACCTCGACGCCGTCAACGAGTTGCTGGACGTGCTCTCGCTCGGCGAGAGTGCGCTCTCCGATGAGATGGTGCGTGAGCTCTCGGCCACCGGCTCGACCCTTGCCGAGTCTGCAGACGGGCTTGCGACCGACGAGACCGTCTCCCTGGCCGAGACCGTCGGTGAGAACGGCGATGAGTTGCAGGACGCGCTGGAAACCCTGCTCGCGCTCCAGCGAAGCGGCACGCTCGACGAACTGGCCGAACTCGCCGAAGTCGGCTCGCTGGCGACCGCCGCGCTCGACGACGAGATGGTCACGTCGCTGGCCGGTACCGGTGCCGCGCTCGGCGAAGTCGCACAGACGGCAGCAGACGACGACACCCGCGACGGTATCGAGACGCTACTGGCGGGCCTCGGTGAAGCGGAGCGCGAACCGGCCGAGCCGGTCGGCCCCGTCGGATTGCTTCGCGGGCTACGCGACCCGGACGTCAGTACGGGCTCGGCTACTTGCTGGCGCTTGCCGGCGCAGTCGGCCGTGAGCGCGCCGAGGAAAAGACAGAATAGTTGTCTGCCGCAGCTAGCTGTGCGCGATTGGTCGTTTCAGACAAGAAGTTGGATGTCGGCGTCGGCCATGTCCTGCAGCGCTGTCGCAGCGCCGACACCGGTGGTAACGCCGTCGTAGAAGTCGGCCTCGTCGTAATCCATCAGGTCGATGGTCATCTGGCAGGCCTGGAACTCCACGCCCATGTCGAGACTCGTCTCCAGCAGCTCCTCAATCGTCGCGGTGTCGTTGTTCGCGATGCGCTTTTCCATCATCTTCGTCGTTACGCGGTCCATGCCGGGAATCGCGGCGACCGCGTTCGGCATCGGCATATTCGGATTCCCGACGGAGCTCAGTTTGAGGTTCTTCGAGCGTTCCTCGTGGAGGATGTCTAGCCCCCAGAACGTGTGGAAGACAGTCACCTCGTACCCGAACGCAGCGGCGGTGCTGGCGAGGATGAGCGGGGGGTACGCCATGTCGAGCGTGCCCTTCGTCGCAATGATGCTCATCTTCTTCGTGTCGTCCTCGCTCGTGGCCTCCGCGAGCGCGTCTTCCAGTTCGTCGACGCGGGCGGCCAGCTCCGCACGCGAGGGCGTGTCGTCGGACGCCGCGTCTGGTGTGTCCGTGCTCATCGTTACTCCGTCTTGCGGACGTAGTGCTTGTACACGTCGTCGCCCTCCTCCTGGTCGACGAGTTCGACGCCCTCAGTACCGGCCGCCCAACCGTCGATGTCGCTCATGCTGCCCGGGTCGGTCGCTAGTACTTCGAGGACGTCACCCTCGGCGAGGTCGTCGGTAGCCGACTTCGTCTTCACCACTGGCATGGGACACGATGCACCTTTCACGTCGAGCGTCTCCGCGATATCGAATTCAGCGTTCATTGGTTATTCGCTCCGTTGAGTTGTCTTGGAGCTAACGCACAATACCGCCCGGTCAAGTAAAAGATTGTCGATTCTTGTGAGTTTAGCAAACAACTACTCACCTAATTTCCGGCCTCAAATGCCCTATTATGCTAATTCAGGCCATATTTTATTTACTTGTGGGTCTGTTTGGCCGATAGTATTGTTTAGAATGTGGATTACTATGCAAATGCTTTTGTGCGTCCGCCCGGTAGAAACGAGTGCACAAAATGAACGCTGACGACTTTCCGACGCCAGACGTCGACGTGGAAACGACCGATCCGGAATCGCTCAAAGACCGCATTGACGCTGGTGAAGACGTGACGCTTCTCGACGCGCGTATGCAATCAGACTACGACGAGTGGCGCATCGACGGCGAAAACGTCACCTCGCTCAACATCCCGTACTTCGAGTTCCTTGAGGACGACATCGACGGCGACGTCCTCGCTCAGATCCCCGACGACCACGAAGTGACCGTCCTGTGTGCGAAAGGCGGCGCAAGCGAGTACGTCGCGGGCACGCTCGCAGAACACGGCTACGACGTCAACCATCTCGAAGACGGCATGAACGGGTGGGCGAGCATCTACGAGGCCGTCGAGGTCGAACGCTACGACGGCGCCGGCACACTCCTGCAGTACCAGCGCCCGTCCTCCGGCTGTCTGGCCTATCTCCTTTACGACGACGGCGAAGCGCCATCATCGACCCGCTGCGGGCGTTCACCGACCGGTATCTCGATGACGCCGCTGAACTCGGTGTCGAACTCAAGTATGCACTCGATACGCACATCCACGCCGACCACATCTCCGGCGTTCGCGACCTCGACGCAGAAGGCGTCGAGGGCGTCATTCCAGAGGCCGCCGTCGACCGCGGCGTCACCTACGCCGCGGAGCAAGGCTCCACGGGCCCTGCCTCGCAAGCTCGGCAGGACACCGACGACCTGACGACTGCCGAAGACGGCGACACGTTTCAGGTCGGCGACGCGACTATCGAGACAGTCTCCACGCCCGGCCACACGACCGGGATGACCTCCTATCTCGTCGACGGGAGCCTGCTCGCGACCGGTGACGGGCTCTTCATCGAGAGCGTCGCTCGCCCCGACCTCGAAGAGGGCGACGAGGGCGCGCCCGAAGCCGCGCGTATGCTCTACGAGTCCCTTCAAGAGCGCGTGCTGACCCTGCCCGACGACACGCTGATTGGCGGCGCGCACTTCAGCGACGCGGCCGAACCCGCAGAGGACAGTACATTTACCGCCCCAATCAGTGCGCTCGTCGAAGAGATGGACGCGCTCACCATGGACGAGGACGCGTTCGTCGAGCTCGTCCTCTCGGATATGCCGCCACGGCCGGCCAACTACGAGGAGATCATCGCGACGAACCTCGGGAAGAACGCCGTCGACGACGAGGAAGCGTTCACGCTGGAACTCGGGCCGAATAACTGCGCCGCTAGCCAGGAATCCCTTGCGGGTGACTAACGACGCCAATGGTGATTGAGGCACTCCCACTGCAGGCAACCGCCGAACTGTTTCCGAACGGCATCAGTCGCTACGCCGTCGGTGGCTTGCTGGTGGGGCTTGGGACTGTCGTCATCTACCTCGGAACCGGCATCAGCGCCGGCGCGAGCACGTTTCTGGAGTCGACGCTGTCGTACGTCTCGGACCGGTCCCGGTTCCAGCAGTATGTCAGCTCCCGTGACTGGCGTGTCGTGTTCACGCTCGGCATTATCCTCGGGGCGGCCGTGTACGCGGTCGTCTATCAGGGCGGCGCGTGGACCACGGACGTCCAGCCGTGGCGACTCCTCCTCGGCGGGGTATTCGTCGGTATCGGGACGCGCGTCGGCAAGGGCTGTACGTCAGGCCACGGCGTCTGTGGCGTCGGCTCCGCGTCGAAAACGTCGATAGCCGGCGTCCTGACGTTCCTCGCCGTCGCCATCATCACTGCACAACTGGTTTCGGCACTGGGGGTGAGTCCGTGAGCTGCGAGACACGAGCGGAACGAGAGTCTCGAAGCGAGCGACCGGGAGCGGCCGGAGGGAACGACACATGAGTGACGACCGCCACCCCGCGTTCATGCCGCTGATTCTCGTCGGCGGGCTCATCTTCGGGTTCGGACTCGCGTACAGCCACATGGCGCGCCCGGAAGTCGTTCTGGATTTCCTCCAGTTCGAGGACTTCGGGCTGGTGTTCGTGATGTTCGGCGGCGCTGCCGTGACAGGGGTGGCCTTCGTTCTCGGACCCCGCCTCCTCGGCCGCGCGCCGCTGACCGGCGACACCTTCGAACGGCGTCTGAAGTCCTTCGACCGGAACGTCCTGGTCGGCGGTGCCATCTTCGGCGTCGGGTGGGGACTGTCCGGTATCTGCCCGGGGGCCGCCTACGCGAGCCTCGGTATCGGTAACGTCACCATCCTCTGGGCGCTCGCCGGGATGTTTCTCGGCGCATATCTCCAGGGCTACTGGCGAACCCGGAGCGAGACCAGCGATACAGCCGCGACGGGCGCAGACTAACAGTTCGCAGGCATGTGTGTCGGCTGTGAGGTGAACGGCCTTGACCACCCATCCGAGGGCAGTTTTTGCCGGATCGTGCGTGCATTTGTGCGAACCGTACACAAGTCTTATATCTGGGTAGTAACTACAGAGAGGTGATAACGATGCCAGATTCGATGTCTGAACAGCTCCGTCGAGATATGCAGTGCGAAGGACTGCTGGAGTGTTTCCACGGGCTCAAAGAACTCGACAAGGAGTGCTTTCGGGCGCTCGTCGAGGCCGAGGAACCACTGACCGTCGACGAACTCGCCGAGGCAGTCGACCGCGAGCGCTCGACCGCGTATCGCGCCGTCCAGCGACTCCTCCAGACGGGCTTTATCGAGAAAGACCAGATCAACTACGACCAGGGCGGCTACTACCACGTCTACTCGCCGACGGATCCGTCCCAGATAGCAGACGAGATGCAGCGCATGCTCAACGACTGGTACGCGAAGATGGGCCAACTGATTCAGGAGTTCGAGAACAAGTACGAACAGTCCGAGTCCTCGGCCCCGACTGTCGAAAGCTAACGCCGCCGTCTTCTCTCTATTACACGCTGTCGCTCACGAGCCGAGCCGATTTCTGCGCCTGCACGAATAGACATCCCGCTACCATTGGCTTGCGAAGAGTATTTCATAGTATTGTATATTTTGTGCAAACTCTTATTTGTCGCTGCCGCGTACAGTCTATTGATGGCAACTGATACTGCATCCGACGCCGAGACGACCGCGACGGACGAACCGCTTCACATCGACGGAACGGACCATCTCGACGATGTCGTCGACAAGCACGACGTCGTCCTCACGGACTTCTATGCCGACTGGTGTGGCCCGTGCCAGATGCTCGAACCGACCGTCGAGACGCTGGCCGCAGAGACCGGCGCGACCGTCGCCAAAGTCGATGTCGACGCCAACCAGCAACTCGCACAGTCCTACGGCGTCCGTGGCGTTCCAACACTCATCCTGTTCGCCGATGGGGAGCAGGTAGAAGAAGTCGTCGGCCTCGAAGGCGAAGAAGCGCTCCGAGCGCTCATCGAATCCCACACGGAATAAGGCCATATCTGTAGACGACATCCTGTATATCGACGTATTCACTGCCCGATTGGCACTAGTTGATAAACACTTGGTGCGAGTTCAGCGCCGTCGCACGCACCCACTCATAATATATTAGCGAGAGCGCTATTACGCCACGTAATGACGAAAGCAGCCGTCATCATCCTCGCAGGGACAGAGGGACACGAGAATCTCGGCCGACTCGCAAACGGCCTCGAAGCAGCAACGGAGTTCGCGGAAAACGACGAGGACGACCTCGAACTCATCTTCGACGGGGCCGGAACACAGTGGATTCCGGAACTCGAAGACGAGGACAGCGACTACCATGAACTGTACCAGACCGTCAAAGAGGATACGGCCGTCTGTGACTACTGTTCCGGTGCATTCGGCGTCGAAGACGCCGTCGCCGACTCCGGACTCATCACGCTGGACGAGCACGACGGCCACCCGAGCATTCGCTCGCTCGTCGACGACGACTACGAAGTTATCACGTTCTGATCCCGACAGCGGGGCGGCCACGTTCGACCCCACTGTAGTGAAACACGACGCGGCTTTATCCAGGGCCGTGTGATTACTTCACAAGAACCACTGCCCAGCCCGAAGTCGGTTACGGGCCGCTGTGGGCGTCGCACAGGACCCTGATACCATATGATTCTGCCAGTCTCGTGGACGATGGTCGTGATAGTGACGGCTATCGTCCTCGTCGCCGGGGCGACAAACGGGCTTGCTGGCTTCGGCTTCGCCGTCGTCGGGACGATGGCGCTTGCGACGGTCATCGACCCGGCGACAGCCGTCGTGTTCATGATTCTCCCCATTCTCGCGGTGAACGTTTCACTGGTTCGGGACCTCTCACGGCGTGAACTGCGTACCTGTAGCCAGCGGTTCGGACCGCTTATCGCTGCGGCGCTTGTCGGGACTGTTGTCGGGATGGCTGTACTCGACAGGCTCCCGGAAGCGCCGCTCCGTGTCGGACTCGGCCTGCTGACCCTGGGGTTTGTGGCGACCGCCCAGCAGCGGGTGCCGCTTCCCGGATGGGTGTCAGTGGGCAACAGCGACCTCGGGAAGACACCGCTTGCGATGGTCGGCATCGGCGGCGTTTCGGGGGCGCTGTTCGGCGGCACGAACGTCGGCGTCCAGCTCGTCGCGTATCTCCGGAGTTTCGACCTCTCGCACAGCGTGTTCGTCGGCGTCGTCGCGCTGGTGTTTCTGGGACTCAGCGTCACGCGGGTCGCTTTTGCCGGCGTCTTCGGGCTCTATCCCAACGCGGTTGTCGCTGGAACGTCCGTTCTCGCAGCCGTGCCGGCCGTTGCCGGTGTCGCAGTCGGGAAGCGGCTCAGAACCGCTGTCAGTGACCGGGTCCGTCGAGCCGCCGTGCTAGCCTTACTATCGATTATCGGCTTCAGACTGGTCGCCAGTGGCCTTGGAGTCGTGTGAAAGTTGGCTCAGCATGTCCTCAACCACGTTCAGCCGTAGATGGTGGTGACGGTCGACCTTGGAGAGGGGACAGACCGACTGGCTGGTTCGAATCCGTCCCGAACACAATCGCTTCCAGTAGCCCACGCAGTTACCCGAACCTCACGCAATCATTAGTACCGCAGCGATACGAGGGTCTGTATGACGGACCCGTTCGTAGTCATCGGTGGCGACGCGGCCGGACTGAGCGCCGCGAGCAAGTTCACCCGAGAGGCACCGGACCGTGACGTGATCGTCTTCGAGAAAGGCGAGTGGGTATCCTATGCCCACTGCGGGACGCCGTATTACGTGAAGGGGACCGTCGAGCGGCTGACGGACCTTCTCTCGCTGTCGCCCGAGCAGGCGTCTGAGCGCGGTATCGACCTCCGCCGGAACCACGAAGTCGTCGGCGTCGACACCGACGCAGAAACGGTCACCGTCGCACAAGACGGCGAGACGTTCAGCCAGCCATACGGCGACCTGCTGGTCGCGACGGGCGCACACGCGGTGACCGGGCCGATACCGGGGGCGGAACTCGACGGCGCGTTCACGATGCACGGGCTCGATTCGGCCGCCGCGGTCCGCGCTGCGCTGTCCGAACCCGGCGACTCTACCGTCGACACGAGCATCGAGTACGTCGATACAGCACTCGTCGAGAAGTACGCCGACTGGGAGCCACCGGAGCGAGTCGCTATCGTCGGCGGCGGCTACGTCGGCGTGGAAATGGCCGAAGCGTTCCGGGCCCACGATGTCGAAACGCACCTCTTCCAGCGGTCAGGCCACCTCCTGCCGCCGTTCGGGGAAGCAGTGGGCGAGCGCGTTGCCGATCACCTCCGGGAACAGGGCGTGACACTGCATCTGAACACCGCCGTCGAGGAACTCGTCGGCGACGAAGGCGGGCGCGTCGCGTCGGTTGTACACGGCGACGGCAATACCGATGTGGACCTCGCGCTTGTCGGTATCGGCATCAAGCCGAACACCGCCCTCGTCGAAGACACACCGGTCGAACTCGGGGCCTCCGGTGCGATAGCGGTCGACGAGTACGGTGCGACGAGCGTTGACGGCGTCTACGCCGCCGGAGACTGCGCCGAGGACACCCACGCCGTTACCGGCGAGCCCGACTGGGTCCCGCTCGGACTGACCGCAAACCGGGCCGGTCGCGGGATCGGACAGACTGTGGCGGGCGACCCGTCGCCCGTCGGCGACATCGCCGGAACGGCCGTCGTCAAAGCGTTCGACCTCGAATGCGGTCGCGTCGGCCTCCTCGACCACGAACAGGCCAGCGCCGCCGGCTTCGACCCGGTGTCGAAGACAGTCACGGCTGGTTCTCGGTCGGGGTACTACCCCGGCGGCGACGATACCGACGTGACGCTCGTCGCCGACCGGGAGAGCGGTCGCCTGCTGGGCGGCGCAATCGTCGGGGCAGACCGGGCGGCGATACGTATCGACACGCTTGCGACGGCCATCGAGGCGGACATGACCATCGACGAGCTCGAACGACTGGACCTGGCGTACGCACCGCCGTTCAGCCCCGTCTGGGACCCGGTGCTGGTCGCCGCCAAAGTGCTCAACGGACAACTGGATTGAGAGCGGTACGGTAGACGGCTTTTCGAGAGGAGCGGCCCAACGATAGCCAATCACTCCGGGGCAAAGGGCCGCCCGGTCACCGTCTGCAGGCGCACGCCTGGCGGAATCGGCAACGAGATGTGGAAACCCAGACCGAACGGCCGGTGCTACCGGATCGGAGCGTCACAGGCGTTTCACACCGCTGGCGACAGCGAGGTACAGTGGCAGGGCGAGTAAGAGGACGCCACCGATCAGCCCCCAGTCGGTGAGTCCGAGCGGGACCGTCCCGAAGTAGACGTTGAGAGGGGTGTATAGCACAGCGAGTTGCAGGAGTATCGACCCGCCTACTGCGGACGCCAGCCACCGATTCGACAGCGTCGGTGTCTCGCGGAGCCAGCGGATCACGTACAGTTTCTCGAATTCGAGGAACACGAACCCGGTGAATATCATCGTCATCGCGTACGGCGTGACTGCGGGTGCGCCGGCAAGCGTGACCAGTAGCAGGCCGAGCATCACAGTTGTCGAGATGACGCCTGTACCCCCGATAAGCGCGAGCATATCGTGGTCGACGATGCCGCGATCCGGGTCTCTGGGCGGTCGCTGCATCACGTCATCGCTTTTGGGGTCGGCCCCGAGCGCAAGCGCTGGCAGACCATCGGTCAGTAGATTGATCCACAGCAACTGGACCGCCGGCAGGACGAGGTAGCCAAACAGTGAGGCGATAAAGACGATGGCGACTTCGGCCACGTTGGCACTCAGCAGGTAACCGACGAACTTCCAGACGTTGTCGAAGATCGCCCGCCCGCGCTCGATCGCCCGTTCAATCGTCGCGTAGTTATCATCCAGCAGGATAACGTCGCTGGCCTGTTTGGCCACGTCAGTTCCGCGGACGCCCATCGCGACGCCGATGTCGGCGTTTTTCAGCGCCGGTGCGTCGTTGACCCCGTCGCCCGTCATTGCGACGGTGTGGCCGTTCGCCTGTAACGCCTGCAGGATCCGGACCTTGTGCTCCGGAGACGTGCGTGCGAACACGTCGACTGTCTCGACGCGGTCTCGGAGCGCTTCTTCGGAGCATTCCTCGACGTCGCGGCCTTCCATCACGCGCTGCCCCAGGCCGAGTTCTCCGGCGATGGCCGCGGCGGTCCGGACGTTGTCGCCGGTTACCATCTTCACGGCCACGCCTGCACGCTCGGTCGCCGCAATCGCGTCGGCGACCTCCTCGCGGGCCGGGTCGATCATGCCGACCAACCCGGCGAAGATCAGGTCGGCACTGACATCGTCGGCCTCGCCAGTGGTGTCGTTCCGTTCTACCACGGAGGTATCTTCCGTGTACGCCACTGCGAGCACCCTGAGCGCGTCGTCAGCGAACGCACCGACCTGCTCTCTGATCTGCTCGGCTCTGTCGGGCGTCAGGTCCGCCGGGCCGGTATCGGTGAGGACGCGAGAGCACTTCGAGAGGATTACTTCGGGTGCGCCTTTTACGTAGACCGTGTCGTCGTGGACAGTACCCATCCACTTGCGCTCGGATGAGAACGGGATCTCATCCGTTCTGGGATGCTCTTCGCGGAGGCGTTCCACATCGATTCCGCACTCGTCAGCCGCCATGACGATGGCCTGCTCCGTCGGGTCCCCCGCTTCGAGCGTCGCATCGCTACACAGTGTCCCGGCGCGGAGCACCGTGGCAACGCGGTCCGGCAGGGGTTCCCCCTCTATTTCGTCACTGTCGACGACAGCGTCGTTGACCCAGATCCGACTGACTGACATTCGCCCCTCGGTCAGCGTCCCGGTCTTGTCGGTGCAGATGACATCGACGGAGCCCAGCGCCTCGACGGCGGGCAAGCGCCGCACGAGAGCGTTCTCGTCGGCCATTTTCCGGACACCGAGGGCCAGCGTTAGCGTCACAACCGCTGGCAGTCCCTCGGGGACCGCGGCCACAGCGAGTGAAATCGCGGTGAGTGCCGCCTGTACCAGTTCGGTCCCCCGGAAGACGAGGAGTGGAACCACGAGGGCAGCAAGTACCATCACGCCGACGCCGAGCGTCCGGCCCAGCGTGTCGAGTTCAGTCTGTAGCGGTGTGTCAGTTTCCTCCGTTCCTGCGAGTTGGCGGGCGATGGCTCCGACCTCAGTGTCCATCCCAGTCGCCGTGAGGACGGCAGCGCCCGAGCCGCGCGTGACGTTCGTTCCCTTGTACACCATCGGTTCTCGCTCCGCGAGCGGCGCGTCGGCGTCGACCGGGTCGGTTCCCTTCGAGACCGGCGTACTCTCTCCAGTGAGCGCCGCTTCGTCGACCTCCAGAGACCGACAGTCGATCAGTCGACCGTCGGCCGGAACGACGTCGCCACTTTCCAGTTCGATAACGTCGCCCGGAACGAGTTCGGTCGCGTCGACCTCGACGGACTGCCCATCGCGTCTGACTGTCGCGGTTGGGGCGGTCAGTTCCCGCAAGGATTCGAGCGTCCCCTCTGCGCGGTAGTCCTGGACGAAGCCGAACAGGCCGTTCCCGACCACGATCACGGCTATCAGGACTGCGTCGACAGCGTGTCCCGCCCACACGGACAGTATCGCGGCCGCAACGAGAACCCAGATAAGGGCGCTGTCGAACTGGGCGATAGCGATGTCGAGTGGTGTCCGTTTGCTCCCCTGCGTGATCTCGTTCTCGCCGTGTCTGTCACGCCGCGTTCGGGCTTCCGACGCCGACAGCCCATCAGACTCGCTGTCGAGCCCCGAAATGACGTCGCAGTCGGTTGTGTGTGGGCGGCTTCGGACATGGAGGGTGATCTGCCGCTATGTTGATATGAGTTCCCTTATCCAGTACAGTGGTTCTTCTTCGAGTCGGTACTGCGGAGAACCGTCCGCCCTAGGATTCGGTCCGTCCGGTTAGCTCATTCGGTACGAGGCGGTAGAATTCGAAGTCAACCTCGCGGAGGGGGCGTTCGAAGATGTCGACCATGGGCATATCGACGTGTTCCAGTCCTTCCAGTGTTTCCGTCTCGATTCCCTCCCGTTCGACGTCTTCGAGCCGACCGTTCGCGACCACGCTTTGCCATCCCGAATCCGTCTCGTCATAAGTCACGAACGTCGCCGCGCGGTCGTCGAGTTCGCCCTTCGACCGCTCTACACCGACCGCTAGCCGGAAGTAAAATGTGGTGGTGGGCGCGTCGTACCCGTACGAAACCGGGACTGAATGCGGGGGCGCGTCGCCGGCGGCGAGCGAAAGGATGCCCGTCCCCCCGTTGTCCAGAAACGCGTCCCGTTCCTCGTCCGTCATCGTAACCGGGTTGTCCGCAGCCATAGGTAGTGTCACGACAGGAACAGTAATAAGTGCATGGTCGTGTCGGTCTGACTGCCGCCTCGCCGGGGACACGACGGGCCCCGCACGCAGTCGGACGCTGACAGACAGGAAGACGCGTGCCTGTCTTCAGGCTTCGTCACCGCGCTGGTCTCGGGCGTTGACTGCGAGGACAGGCATATCGGCGTGTCTGATGATCCGTTCTGTCGTACTTCCCACGAGGAACCGATTGAGACCGGTCCGACCGGCCGTCCCCATGGCGATCAGATCGATGTCGTTCTCGTCAGCGTACTCAAGGATATCTGCCGCCGGGAATCCACTGACGACTCGTGTGACAGTTTCCACTCCGGATTCGCGTGCCCGTGCCGCAATCCGCTCTGTCACTTTCTCCCCTTGCGACTCCAGGGACTCGATCAGGTCTTTCGGTAGCGTGTATTCGGAGCCGGTTGCGATATTGCTGAGATTGACGACGTTCAGGGCATGAACGCGGGCATCGAACTGCGCCGCAATCTCGCATGCGGGCTCGATTGCGGCCGCTGCGGGCGCGCTTCCATCCGTCGGGACAAGGATATCGTCGTAGGGAGCGGTGTCGCGACTCCGGTCGGTTGCGCGCACGGTGAGAACAGGGACGTCAGCCTGCCGAACGACGCTCTCTGTCACGCTCCCGGCGAGATATCGCCCGACGCCTGTGCGGCCGTGCGTTCCCATCGCAATCAGGTCCACATCGTGGTCGTCGCGGTATGCGCAAATCTCGTCAACTGGATCTCCCTTGCGGATAGTCGTCTGTATCGCTCCGGCGGCGTCCACCGCGTCCGTGATAGCCGCGACTGTGTCTTCGGCGTCGGCCGTCATGCGGTCGAGTGTCTCGTCTTCGAGATCGTCGCCGCTGAACGGCCCGCCTGCTGTTCGCGTATCGATGACAGCGATGACGTGCAGGCTCGCGCCGAATGCACGAGCCAGCGCTGCCCCGTGCTCGGCGGCCCGGGTCGCGTGTTCGCTGCCGTCAGTCGGGACCAGTATTGAATCGAACATTGCTGTGTTTACGAATTGTTGCTGTCAGTAAATAAACTGTAGTCGCGATTCTCACACTATTAGAAATCCGGCGGTTGAGATCGGCGTCTCGAATAGTTAGACTGCGTTGCCAGCAGTCCTCGCCGGTACACCCCCAAAGTATGAGGGGAGGGCGTAACAATCGTACAGTTATTACCAGATTATGTCAAGGCATATTCGTTTGAAAACGACATGAGAGCTGCTACTGATTGTCCCACTGAGGGGCTTCAGCAGACTTTTGTGGACCACCACCGGTTTGCGCCTCTTCCGCCTCGCCCCAGCCACCGGCATCGACTATGCTGAAGAGTTCGCGCCAGTTTTCTTCGTCCGCACTTTCGGGGAGTTGGCCGCGGAGGTCCTGAAAATCGGCGGCCGGGACCGCCGTATGCATCAGGTCAACAACGACGCGTGCGTGGTACGCTGCGTCCGACGGTTCAACGCCTTCTATTTCGGCGACACGGTCGACGAACTCCGTCCAGTCAAACCGCTGCCCGTGGTCGCGGACGGCGCCGGTCATATACCACTTGATTTCCATCGGGAGGGAGGCAGCGAAGTCCGCGGCGTTCTCCGCGGGTATGCGCTGTCCCAGGGGTAGCAGTGTCGCGCGGGTCGCCCGAACGGCCTCACCAGTACCGGGTAGTTCAAGCCTGTGCTGTATCTCGCCGGTGAACTCATCGAAGTCCATGTACTCTTGTTGGCAGTGCAACAATATAGCGTCCGGTGGGACTTCTCACTGGCTGAAAACCAGCAGGCATACGTACTACCGTCCGACGAGTATCGGTCGATTTCATAGATATAACAGTATCTGTGCCGTATTGTGAACAGCCACACCCTCTGAGAAGTCCGCTCTACTTTTTTTTAGCGTGGGGTTGCATTCGTGATACGTAACTGGATGATCAGACGCGACCTATGACACTCGACCAATTAGAAGAGTACGGACTCGAACAGATGGACGACGAAGCGATTCGGGAATTCCTCGCCACACACTCGACCGGAGTCTTGGGGCTGCCGACGACAGACGTCCCGTACCTGCTACCACTATCGTACGGCTTTGACGACGGAGCCTGCCTCTATTTCACCTACCTCCTCGGCGAATCGAGCCGGAAAGCGGAACTGACTGAGCGAGCCGGCCGTGGCCGGTTTCTCGTCTACGACATCGACACCGCGTTCGAGTGGCAGAGCGTGATGCTCGCCGGCGATATCAGCAGTGTGCCTGAGGACGACTGGTCGGATATCACGGCGATGACACAGAACGCCTGGCGACCCAACACGCTCCAGACTGCCACCACCTCCGGCGGAGTCGCACTCTACGAGTTCGAGATAACGGATCTTGCCGGGATCCGACAGACCGGACTGGCACCCGACTTCCGGGAGAACATCGAACCGTGATTGCCACCGACTTTGGACGGGAATGACGTTTTAGCCGTTGTAAATACGATACGCGACACCTCCAAAAATCGAACGGATCGATATGTGGACGGGTACCCAATACAACAATAGATTATTAGCTTTTGATAATGGTCAGCGGATTGAAATAGGAAGCGGTGCATTCTTTTAGTATGTACGACACGATTGTGGTCGCGACCGACGGCAGTGCTGACGCGAACCGCGCAGCGACACACGCGCTCGAACAGGCCGAGCAACACGGTGCCGAGCTTCACGCCGTCTTTGTTGTCGATACGGACCGACACGCCGAGCCAGCCCTCAGTAGTATGGAACTGGAGACCATCGAAATCGAGGAATGGGGGAACGATGAACTCGCAGAGGTCGCCGAGAGAGGTGACGCGCTCGGCGTTGAGGTCACCACTCGCTGCTGTCACGGGAAACCGTACGTGGAGATCATCAGCTATGCCGACGAGGTCGACGCCGACCTGATCGTGCTCGGATACCACGGCCATTCTCACACGAAAACTGGCCAAATCGGCAGTGTGACCGACCGAGTCGTCCAGAACGCGGGACGACCGGTACTGGTGGCTACCTGAGAGAGTTACACAGAGACCATTTCAAACGGGCATACACCGGCGGAGCTGTCTCAGAGCACTCACCTCGGCGTAAGAGTCGGGCACAGCTACGACTGCGACCGAAACCGATTCCAGTGTCACCGTCTGATCTATGATCTGAGCGATGCTCCAACCGACGGCTGACTGGATTAGTCCCGGTCAATCCGCAATGTTAATCGCCGTGCTGGGACTCGCTACGCTTGGAACGCTGGCGCTGTTTTTCGTCGCGGCGGCCAGTACACACCGACGCCGGTCGCGGCCGTACGTTCTGTTGACTGTCGCTATCGGGTTGCTGGTCCTTCGGTCCGTGGTCGGCATCGGGACTGTCCTCGGGGCTGTCCCGATGGTAGTACATCACCTCACCGAACACGGGTTCGACTTCCTCATCGCGCTGCTGGTGCTGAGTGCGATCTACTCGGTCGCGCCGCCGAGCGTCCCCGACTGACCGGCGTTTCGACGGTCGCACCACGAACCATTTGGTGTCGTCTAGTGTACTATCTAGTATGTCTGACTATGCACCAGCGCTGACACGCCGGCACTTCATCGTCGGGACCGCGACAGTCGTGTCGCTCTCGGGGTGTCTGGGGACCAGTGAAGAGCTGGAACCGGTCGCCATCGAGAGCGGACAGAACTGTGACCAGTGTGGGATGGTCATCGACCAGCACCCGGGTCCAGTCGGCCAAACGTACTATCAGGACAACACGCCCGAGGGGCACGACCCACCAGCACGGTTCTGCAGTACGACCTGCACGTATCGGCATCGGTTCGCCAAAGAACAGTCGGGGTGGACGCCTGCGGAGACGTTCCTGACCGACTACAGTACAACCGACTACGATGTTCGGACTGATGGGGGCAAGACCATCATCTCCCGGCACTTGGAGTCAGAGGCGTTCGCTTCGACTGAAGAGCTCACAGTCGTCGCAAATTCGGAGATAGAGGGGGCAATGGGACCCGCTATCGTCCCGTTCAGCGACAGCACGGACGCCGAGTCGTTCGCCGAGGAGTACGGCGGCCAGACCCTCCCTGCCGAGGACATAACGCGAGAACTGGTGGGCGGGATGTAGGCGAGTTCCCGCGCAGTGAGAACGTCCGATACCCTGTTGTCCCGGAGGCTGGAAAGCCGTACTGAAGACTATGTCCACGGTTACTGAGCAAGTGCGTTCCCACGTCGAGTCCAAACCGGGGGTCCATTTCAACGCGCTTGCGGCAGATCTCGATATCGCGACTGGGCAGGCACAGTATCACCTGCGGAAACTGCGTCGTGCCGGCGACGTGGTTGCCGAGGAAATCCAGGGCAAGACGCACTATTACAGCCGGGAGTACGACCCCTGGGAGCGACGTGTGCTCGCGTTTGCCCGGCGCGAGACTGCGCGCACGATTCTCCTGCATCTGCTTGAAGCGGAGTCCCTGTCGGCAGACGAACTGACCGACCGGCTGGGAGTCGCCCGGAGTACGGTCTCCTGGCACGTTTCGGCACTGGCCGACGCGGGGATACTCGAAAAGTCGTACGGCGAACGGGGGCGTGTCGTCGTGGCCCTGGCCGACCCGGACGAGACGCGGCGGCTGCTCGCTGCAGTCCGTCCATCGCTCACGGACCGTCTCATCGACCGGTTCACGCGGCTGGTCGACGGCGGACTCGCGGCCGCAACGGACGACGGCTGAAATCAGGCCGCATCCGTCGCAAGCATCGCCCCCACGAACGTGAGTCCCCACCAGAATAGGAGCGAGAGGGCGGCGACCCACGTCGGGACGAACGCTGACCGGCCCGGAACAGCGACGTACAGGACCTGATCGAACACGAGTCCGCGATACGCACCCGCCGGAGTCATGGAGAGCGCGCCGCCGAGTGTGCCCGTCGTGACGCCGGTGTCGAGCGCTGCAAACACCGCGAGGTCACTGCCGACGGTGAGGACAAGCAGCCCGGCGAGTGCGAGCACGAGTGCTCGGCCCCGGCTTCGGGCGAGCGCCGACAACAGGAACGCGATAGTCAAGGACGTGAGCGCGTACAGGACCGTCAGTGCGATGAATCGGATGAACAGGAACGGGGAATCGACACCGCGGTGGCTCGCAAACACCGTCGTCTCCGGTCCTGCAGTCGTCGCTACGTTGATGCCCAGCGCCAGCAACGGGACGACAACAATAGTGATCAACAGCAGGGCACGGCCCGCGTACACCCCGCCGACGTACGACCACGTCGAAAGCGGGTAGGTGTCAAGTATGTCGAGTTCTCCCCGGACGGCGGGGTCGGCGATGGCGCGATAGCCGACAGCGAAGGCAAGCGTCGGTACGAGGACTTCGACGGCAACGAGTGTATCAACGACGGTGGGAACGTAGCCGCCGGCGGGGCCGCCACCGGCATGAGCGAGCCCGAACAGGACAATCCCCGTGACCAGCCCGAGCGCAAGATAGGTGCGTGTCCTGACCGCACTGCGGACTTCCCGCACGAAAACGGTCCAGAACCGGTTGCCCTCCGTCATGCCTGCTCTCCCTCCGGTGCAGCGATAGTGGCTCGGTCCTGTTCCAGAAGCGCTGTGAACGTCTCGTGGAGCGGCCCGCCGGTCTGTTCCCGAAGCGATTCTACCGACCCAGTCCGCACGAGACGGCCGGATTCAAGCACTACCAGCTTGTCGGCTGTCTCCTCGACGAGCGGCAGTTCGTGCGAGCAAAGAACCACGGCACGACCGGCGTCGGCAATCGACTCGATGATGTCGAATATCAGTCGGCTCATTGCCGGGTCGAGACCGCTTGCCGGTTCGTCGAGCATCACGATGGGTGGGTCACCGGCCAGTGCCTGTGCGATTCCCAGGAGGCGCGTCATCCCCCCGGAGAGCCCGGACACGGGACGGCCGGCCACTTCTTCGAGGCCGACACGTTCCAGGAGCCGGTCCGGGTCGTCGTCGACGAGGTCCGCGTAGAACGCGGCGGTCTCCCGGACGCTAAAGCCCGGCCGGAAGGTCGGCCGCTGGGGCAGGTAGCCCAACTGTCGTTCGGCCTCCGGCCCGCTGTACGAGACGGTGCCGCTGGTCGGTCGCTCGACGCCCAGAAGCACGCGCAGGAGCGTCGATTTCCCGGACCCGTTCGGGCCGATGAACCCAGTCACGGCGTCGGACGGCACGTCGAGTGACACCTCCGAGACGGCTGTGACATCGCCGTACTTCTTCGTGACCTCGTCCGCCGTGAGGTACGTCTCCCCGGTCATGCTGCCTCCTCCATCGAGGTCTCGTTTCGAAGATGCCTGACGGCCCCGGGGTTAGCAGGGTCTGTCAGGGGTGCCCTGTCGACGATGCTTCCCCGGCGAAAGCCGGGCGTGGTGCCGCGGAGCGCCCGGAGCCCCCGGACACTCGGTGCCGCCCTGAGGACGACCGCAGCGTCGGTCTGGTGGAGACGGCGGTCGACAGAATCGGTGGGCGAGTAGGACTGGGCCAACACCGGGCCAGTCCCGCCAGTGAGATCGTACGCGCCGCTCCAGTAGTTCCCCCTGCCGTCGTGCGTGTACACGCGCAGCGGCCCCGGTCCCGAGACGGCGTGGCGGTCGTTGGCGATGAAATCGTTCTCGGTGACGATGTTCGACGGGACGACCGTCGATGCTCGCACGCCGATGTCGTTCCCGTAGAGCACGTTGTGCTCGTACAGGGACCGGTCGGCGTTTGTCGACATCGCCTGGTCGGTGTCGACTACCACGTTGTGCGCGATATAGCTCCGGGACCCAGCTAACATGACGCCACTGCCGGAGTGGCGCACGTCGTTGCCGACGATGGCGTTGGCCACAGGGTTCGTCATGACGACGACGCCAGCGTACTCCTGTCCCCGGGCGACGTTGTCCGCAACGAGCGACCGGGAGGTGTACATCAGGTGGACGCCGAAGCGATTGTCCCTGAACGTGTTGTTCCGGACAGCGGTCCCGTCGGCCCGGTGGAGGTAGACGCCGTCACGCCCGCCGTTGAACACCGAGTCCTGCACGACAATCGGGCCGTGCATCCCGATAACGCCCATGAACCCGTCTTGCCAGTCTGCCGTCCCGTTGACCGTGACATTCTCGACAACCGCACCGGGTGTCCGCCGCAGAACGACGCCGCTTGCGGGCGTCTCGGCGCTGAGGTTCGCGACGTACAGTCCGGACGCGTTGCGACCGGTAACGGCGGCGTCGCTGTTGCCGTAGGCGGTCGTCACGGTTGCGTCCCAGGCGCTATCGCTGGCGTTCGTCGGATCACCGACCGTCGTGTTTCCGACACCGACGATGTCGAACCCGGTGACACCGACCCGGTCGGCAGTCACGGTCACGACGGTGCCGCTCCCACCCCCGTCGAGCGTCGCTCCGGGGCCGCTGAGGGTGAGTGGCTTGTCTATCGTCACCTGCTCGTCGTAGGTCCCTGCCGGGACGACGACCGTCGTGTTCGGCGGGGCCGCATCGACGGCCGCCTGAACCGTCGGAGCGTCAGTTCCAACTTCGACCGAGACAGGCCGGTTTCGGCGTTCTCGCGCCGCCTGCACAGTGGCATCGGCATTGCTTCGGCGCGGGCCGACCTGCTTTCGGACCGCCGCCGCTTGCTTGAGGTCGAACGAACGAGTCTTGAGCGTCTCCCAGTCGATAATTCGTCCGCCGCACGTCTCCGCGAACGCCGCAGCGTCGTCCCGGTCGGCGAAGGGAACCACCGCCGGACCGGACGGCACCCTCGCTGGCCCGTCGACGACGTAGTGGGCCTGATTGGCCTCGACCCAGTCCGGCGGTGTGGCGGTCCGGAGAGAGCCGTCATCGCCACACCTGACCGGCCGGTCACTGTAGTCGGAAACGTACACCACGAGTGGATACCCGAACTGCTGCTCGTGTCCCGGCTCCGTGAGCGCTGTCACAGCCTGACTGAGGCCGACGTAGCCGACGACGTAGCGGTACTGCGAGTAGAAGACTTGCGCGCGCGGGACGCTGATACTCCGATTCCGGGCAATCTGTTCGTCGGCCGCCGTAACACCGCGTTGCACGGTGTTGTCGAACGCCACCGGTTCGGGGCGGGCGCTGGTGGTGTCGACGGCAAACGACGCAGCGAAAACCAGTGTACTGAGAACTACCGCGAGTAGCGCGAAGATTTGCACAGTCGTCAGGGCTGGTCGCATCTACTGATACTACGATCGACATCCCATTACAGTATGTGGTGTGGCTCTCGAAACTGGCGGCGCACCCGCAAGCACGGTCAGCCGCGACAGCCCGAAAACAGGTCTGGCACTGTTCCAAAAGTGAAGTTATTGACACACTAATAAACTCGCACAGGTTTTACCGGTCGGCTACTTGTATCTGCGTTCCGTTTGTTCGAAAGAGTAATGAGTGACAGTCAGGATCAAAACCCCCGGGCCGAGCAGACAGTCTGTCCGTACTGTGGCGTCGGCTGTACGATAGAATATGCAGGCAACGGGAAGGCGACCGGCACAGCGGGGCCAGTGAACACGAAAGGAGAGATCTGTCCCAAGGGCGGAGCCGCGTTCGACGTAGTCGAACACGAGGACCGGCTGACCGAGCCACTGGTCCGGGAGAGCGGTCGTTTCGTCACCGCACCCTGGGAAACCGCCCTATCTCGCGTGGCCAACCGACTCGGGAAAATCATCGACCAGCACGGGCCAGACGCAGTCGAATTCTTCGCCTCGTCGAACTGCACGAACGAGGAGAACTACGTCTTTCAAAAGATTGCGCGGATGCTCGGCACCAACAACGTCGACAACTGTGCTCGCCTCTGTCATTCGTCGACGGTCGCCGCGATGAGCGAGCGCCTCGGTGCCGGGGCGATGACGAACACGCTCGATGACCTCGCCGAAACCGACTGCCTGCTCGTCACCGGGGCGAATCCGGCCGAACAGCACCCTGTCATTTTCCGTTCGTACTTTCTGCCGGGAATTCGAAACGGGGCCACGCTCATCCATATCGACCCGCGCGAGACGGACACGACCGATGCCGCCGACATCCACCTCGATGTCCGTCCCGGATACGACATCCAACTCCTCAATTCGATGGCGAAAGTCGTCGTTGAGGAGGGACTCGTCGACGAGTCGTTCATCGAGGATCGAACGACCGGCTATACAGATCTGACAGCACATCTCGACGACGCCGACATCGAATCGGGTGCCGACGCAGCCGGTGTTGCCCCGGAAACCGTCCGGGAAGCCGCCAGAGCGTACGCCGAAGCCGACAGGGCGGCGATTGTCACCGGGATGGGGATGAGCCAGCACACGTCCGGGACCGACAACGTGCACGCGCTGTTGAATCTCGCGCTGCTGACCGGCAACGTCGGACGTCCGGGCACCGGCGTGAACCCGCTCCGCGGCCAGAACAACGTCCAGGGAGCCGGCGACGTCGGCGCGCTTCCCAACGTGCTCCCCGGATACGAGCCCGTTACTGATGCGGATGCACGACAGCGGCTCGCCGACGAATGGGGCGTCGAGCCGCCGAACGAACCCGGCCTGACGGAGACCACTGCGACACACCAGTTCGGTGACGCCGTCAAGGCTGCGGTCGTGTTCGGCGAGAACCCAGCCGTCACGGAACCGAACGCCAGTTCTGTCAGGGCCGGCTTCGGTGAACTCGATTTCTGCGTCGTCATAGACCTCTTCGAAACGGCGACCGTCGACCACGCAGACGTCGTGCTTCCGGGGAGCAGTTGGGCGGAGAAAGCGGGGACCGTGACTAACACGGACCGGCGAGTGATGCGGATGCGACCGAACGCTGACCTGCCCGGGAACGCCCGCCGTGACCTCGATATCCTCACGGACCTCGGCCGGCGGCTGGTCGGCCAGTCGGATGCGTTCGACTACGACGGCCCGGAAGCGGTGTTCGAGGAGCTAACGCGGGTCAATCCGCTGTACGCCGGCATGAGTTACGACGCATCGGCGATGGCTACCAGCGGTGGCCGTTCCCGGCGGACGCCGATTCCGGTACCGACGTGCTCCATACGGAGACGTTCGCCTCGGGCGAGCAAACGGCACCGCTACGCCCGGTCTCGCCGACACCGCCGGCCGATGCCGTCGCCGAGGAGCAACTCGTTCTCACGACGGGGCGTGCGCTCCAGCACTTCAACAGCGGCGCGCTCACCCGCCGGTCGGAGACACTTATGCGAATGCGCGGAGAGGACGTGCTCGAAATCCATCCGGACGACGCTGCCGCTCGCGGTATCGAGGACGGCGATACTGTCGTCGTCGAGAACGGCCGGGGCAGCGTGACAGTGTCGGCGGCTGTGACGGCGGCCATCCGGCCCGGGGTCGTGTTCTGTACGTTCCACTATCTGGACCCGCTCGCAAACGCCCTGACCGGCGATGCTCTCGACCCCGTCGCCGAGATTCCCGAGTACAAGCACTCGGCGGTGACGGTGCGAAAGGCAGGGTAGTGGCACCAGTGAGAGACTGCTCGTACAGGTGGCCAATTCAAGCGGCTTGCGGAGCGTAGTCGACGCGCTCTAGTCACCAATAAAACAGTTTCTACGTTTCTCAATGCAGTGGATTAGTCGCAATAGTAATTCCTGTCCGACGCGTAGGTAAACGTATGTTAGATAGTCGAAACAGCCGCAAACTCAGTGCAGCAGTCGTACTTCTCCAAGGCGTCGTGACTGCGCTCTTCCCGCAGATAAGTGTCAAATTTATTAAAGCCATGATCGGGAAGAACTTCGACAATGCGGCCGAGTTGCAGGTGAAGCCAGCGTATCGCCGGCAGTTGCGCGCGGTTGGCGTTGGTATGGTCGCCGCAGCCGGTACGGATCTCCTGTTGCAGAGTGCTGGAGAGACAGACGACGACCTCCCCGCAGCTGACGGGGGCGACGAGTAACACGGTCAACAATACGGTTAAATCTGGGTAGTCGCGGTCCTAAAGACAGCAATTCAAATCCGCCACACAGCCAGGCCTCGCAACTTCTGTCTAAAGGTACTGCTGTGTACACACTGGCCGTCGCCGAAGCAGGTGTTGGCGGCTGTGACGAAACAGCCGTCAGTGGTCGTGTCCCTCCATCACCATCGGGTGTCCGGTGGCGTACGCGCCCGGGTTCGAATCGAAGGCGTCTCTGCAGGTCTGTGAGCAGAAATAATACGTCGTCCCCTCGTGGGACGCGCTCGATCCCGCCTCGTCGGTCCGCATCCCACACACCGGGTCGCGGTACTGCCCGGGCGCACCGAGGCCGCGGCGGTACACGTACAGGAGAAACCCAGAGAGCGCGAAGGCGATGAGGTTAAGGTAGAACGTGTAGTTGAGCTGGAAGTACGTCTGCTCGGTCGCCGTCTCCCCGCCGGCCAGATCCGGGACGATGCCGAAGGCGTCGAACAGCAGTTCCATGAGGAAGCCGGTGAACGCCATCGTCACGAAGAAGACACAAAGGATGTACAGCATGACCTTCCAGCCGTAGTACTTCCGGTAGACGTTCAACACGGGGATCGTGATGAGGTCGGCGTAGACGAACGCGATGACGCCGGCGAAGCTGATGCCGCCGCCCCAGAGTGCGACGGCGAAGGGGACGTTACCCATACTGCCGACGAAGCTGACGACGGCGATGGCGACGCCCATGATCGCGTTCTCGGCGGTTACGAGCAGGCCATCACCCTGGACGAACAGCGTGTTCCACACCCACTGCGGGACGAAGACGATGACGAACCCGGAGACGAGAAAGCCCGCGATGACGTCCTTCCAGATCATCGACCACTCCTTGCGGTACTGGTTCCCGATCTTGTACCAGCCGCCCCAGGACAGCAACTCCTCGCGCCACCCGCCGCGACTGGACGTCGTCTGCAGGTAGGTCTCCATACAGCCCTCCGAGCAGAACTGCAGCGTCTCCCCGCCGTCGGTCGTGAGTGTGTACTCGTCTGTGCCCTCCATCCCGCATGTGGGGTCCTCAGTTGCGCCCGACGCTCGGTCACGCTCGTTGAGCGTCGTACGCACTTCGTCGAACAGGGTCTCGGGGAGTGTGAAGTGGACGATGACGGCCATGACAGCGATGAGGATGAGGCCGCCGAGGAGTTCGGCGACGAGGAACTCCCAGCCCAGCAGAATCAGTATCATCAACCCGAGTTCGACGATGAGGTTCGTCGACGCGAACATGAACGCCAGGAAGTTCACCGCGTGAGCACCTTTCTTGAACAACCCCTTCCCGATGGCGACGGCCCCGAAACTGCACCCACTGCTCGCTGCCCCGAACGCGGTCGCTTTGGTGAGGCCGGTCAGATCACCGTCGCCCAGCACGTCTGCCATTCGCTCTTTCGAGACGTAGACCTGAACGAGACTCGTAATCGTGAGGCCCATGATGATCGCCCACGCGGCTGTCCAGAGGAATCCGACACCGATACGGAGGGCTTCAACCACCCCGTCGATCATCGTGGCCTGCATAACGGTACTATCGTAGGGGTCGTCTTTTGCAGTTTCCCTTAAGATATCGTGCCCTATAGCCGGCTTCAGCTGTGGAAACAAGAATATAGGGGTTCGATTCACATGAATCTAAGGCGCAACCGCATTGAACTATGACCACGTACGTAACAGTAGAGGCGGACCCACGGAGTGAACATATATGCCTGAAACTACGGACGACACACGGCTGGTCACGATCCTGCTCCTCATCATTGGTGCCTTCGTCATCGTTCCGATGGTCTTCATGGGCTTCGGGATGATGGGGTTCGGGCCGATGATGGGCGGTATGTGGGGCAGTGGAATGTGGGGCGGCGGAACGATGCCGGGCTGGATGTTCGTCGTCGGAATCGTGATGCGACTCCTGTTCCTAGCCGCCATTATCGGCGGTGGTTACCTCGTTTACAGGGCCGTAGTCGGCAGTGAGAATGACTCGGACCAAGCGTTCGAAGAACTCAAGCTCGCCTACGCCCGCGGAGAGCTGACTGACGAGGAATACGAACAGCGACGGGCGACACTCGAACGCGATACGGAGTGATTTACCGTCTCTTTTTGATGCCCTCGATAGGCAGCTAGCCTGTCCAGTCGTTGCTATCAGTTCAGTCGTCACTGTCGACAGTTGCTTCGGTGCCGGCGTCGCGGACCTGTGTGGCTTCACTCTCCACGTTGACGCCTTCCCAGTCGTGGTCCGTGTGGAACCCCTCGCGTTCTTTCGCGCTCTGGGCGACACGGATGAACTCCGCCTTGTCGCGGGCCGCAGCGATGGTGTGCCCGCCACAGTAGGAGAGCCCGGAACGGATGCCGGCACAGAACTCCTCGGCCACGGCAGCCACAGAGCCTTTGTACGGGGTCAGTGCTTCGACTCCTTCGTCGGCGCTGACGTTGTTCTGTTTGTCATCACGGTCCTCGGCCGCGGCGGTGGTCGCCATCCCTCGTGATCGCTTGTACCGCGTGCCATCGACTTCGACGACTGCACCGGGGGCCTCCTCCGTACCGGCAAAGAGGCTCCCGAGCATCACGGTGTCTGCCCCAGCCATCAGGGCTTTCACCGCATCACCGGACGTGCGAATGCCGCCATCCGCGCAGATAGTGACGTCCAGATCCTCGGCGGCTGTAGCACAGTCATCGACAGCGGTCAGCTGGGGGACGCCGGCACCCGCCACTTTCCGGGTGGTGCAGTGCGACCCCGGCCCGATACCGACTTTGACACAGTCGGCCCCGGCGGCGGCGAGGTCTTCGACACCTGCGGGCGTCGCGACGTTGCCGGCGATGATGTCGGTGTCGGGGAATTCGTCGGCGAGGGTTTCGACGGCATTGAGCGTCCGGTCCAGGTGTCCGTGGGCCACGTCGACGACGAGCGCATCGACACCGGCCGCAATCACGGAAGCGCTCCGTGCGACGTAATCTTCGTTGATGCCGACGGCCGCACCGACCTGTTCGTCCGCTGCTTTCACCTGCTTTACTTGCTCGGCCTGTTCTTCGGGCGTAAGGAACCGGTGCATCACCCCGAACCCGCCCGAACGCGCGAGTTCGATTGCCAGGTCTGCCTCCGTGACGGTATCCATCGCGGCGGAGACGAGCGGCGTGTCTAGCTCAACAGCGGGAGTAAGCGGCGTCGAAAGGTCGATGTCACTCCGACTGTCGACCGGTGACCGCTTCGGGACGAGAAGAACGTCGCCGTAACTCAATCCAGTGCGTAAGTCGTTCATACCCCGCTAATCGAGCCCCTCCTAGCACAAAAGCAACTCGGATTAGAGATGCCCCACCGGGTGCGCGGCCACGACTCGTTCCGCGTGGCTCGGTTGCCATTATTTTTAGGCTGGGCTAAAAATCGAAGGTTATTTGTTACTTTAGGCTGGGCTAAAATCCATGGCGAAGACAGATCCGGACGAAACGTGGTCGACACGGAGGGAGTGCGTAAAGTACGGGACCACGCTGCTGACCGCTGGCTCGCTCGCGGGTTGTTCTGGGGCTTCGAGTGAGGCCACCGAGTCAGGGGAAACCAAGGCAGGACCCGACCGGTCTTTTTCAGGGACGATGGCACCGGTCGGCGAACTCAGACTCGAGTCGAACCCGGAGACTATCGTCGGCGGGTGGGGATTCGAGGAGGACATCCTGACTGCACTGGGGGAGGCCGACAAACTCATCGCCGCCGAAGGCAACCAGTTCTGGTTTACCGGGTTTTACGACCAGCTTCCCGGCGTAGACGTGCCCGACCCCGAGTCACTGGAGTTGGTCCGGACAGACGACTGGTCGCTCCGAACGGAGATGCTCTACGAACTCGACCCGGACCTGTTCGCTACTGACCCGAACCGGTTCATTTCGTACTACGGTGCTGACGAGGGCGATATCTCCGAAATTACCGATTCGATTGGGCCGTTCTTTGGGAACGCCAGCCGCCGCAAGCGCGGCGACGACTGGCCCACATGGCCCAGTGGTGAGTCCTATCCCTACTACGATATCCCCGAATTCGTCAGCAGGTACGGGGCACTGCTCGGAAAGCCCGAGACAGCCGCTGCTATCAACACTCTCTACGAGCAGGCGCTACAGGAAATGCGGTCCCGGGTTCCACCGGAGTCCGACCGTCCGAGCGTCGGATTGCTCAACGCACAGATAAACCCCGACAACGAGGGGTTCTTCCGTGCCTACAACCCCAGAACCGAGATCGACAAGGCGTACGGGAAAAAACAGTACAGAGATCTCGGCGTTGTCGACGCGTTCGAGGGCGAGTACGGTGGCCAGTCCGGGATTCAGGTCGACTACGAGGCGCTACTCGACATCGATCCCGACGTGCTGGTGTTCCACTTCGGCGTCAATTACCGCGACTGGAACGGCGAGGATGCGCTGAGAAAGACGGTCGAGGGGATGCGTGATAGCTCGCTGGGGCAGGAACTCACCGCCGTTCAGGAGGACGAACTGTACGTCGGCGGGTCAGCCTATCAGGGCCCGATCATCAATCTCTTCCAGACGGAGATGCTTGGAAAACAGCTCTATCCCGACGAGTTCGGGGAGTGGCCGGGCGAGATCACCGCTGGCGAGCTCCCGGCCATTCCCGAGGACGAACAGCTGTTTGACCGCGATGAACTCGCCGACATCCTCGCCGAATCGAGCTGAGGTGCCGACTCACAGTGACGGAGTAACGTGTTGTACCGTTGCCGTCGGTGCTCAAAAACAGTGATCGAGGTACGCAACTGACGAGCGGGACGTTCCTGTTGAAGCTGTCACCACCTGCTCAGCGGTGCTGAAACGGTGCGCTGACTGACGCGGCACACGCTTCTGCGAGAAGTTACTTACCATCGGTAGCGGCCACGACAGAGACAGCAGTTTCACGCTTTCGTAAGCAAGTACGGCCAAACAGGTTTTGGGCTCCTGCGGGAAAGCGGACGGCGGGTGGCAATGGGCACCTTGTGTGCCACCCACTGCAGTCAGAGGCACGGTGGGTTCTGGACCCGTGGGGTGGGGCGAGTGGCTCAAAGTAGGAAAGGCCCAAAACGGGGATCAGAACCCATGTCGGTGTAATGCGCCGTTTGTGATATTTTTTGTGGTAACTCCTAACATAGTGGAAATTCCACGGAATACAGTCGTCAACGGGACGCACAACTCAGTCAATCACACGAAAGAATGGTACGTTGCTATGGGGGTGGGAGAAATGGGGTGCAACGTACCATCGGAAGTCGTCGATTTCGACGACGGATTCCAGCCCGAAGCAATCGTGTGGGCGAATCCAACGCGATTGGACAGGGCCCAGAACCCACCTAGCACCGATACGAGTGTATATAAAACGTTTGTGAAATCCCCACGCCGTCTGTTGGTTTTTATCGCAAGCCACTCATTTTTCACTAACTATTCAACCACGCGCGAGACACATCTGCGTTCCAGCAGCAAAGGAATGGTGGGCAGCCGGGGGGAGTGGCGTGCAACGGCACCATTTGGAGTCGTCAACCACGACGACGGGTTCTGGACCCGGACCGTTTGACGAACGTGATCGGATTCAATGGGGGAGCGGATGCGGGGACCAGAACCCTATCGAATGGAACGGACTTGGTATGAAAAATCGTTGTGACGTTTTATCCCATTTCATTAGCTCTGCGATGACTGAGCTTCCGCAATCGCGGCATCAAGAGGTGGACGATACTCCCACACAGCCAGGGAGGAGCCGTTACAATCACCGAAGCGACCGCCGGTTGCTGGCTGTAGCGTTGCGGAGGACCACGGCACTGGCCGTGTTAGCGGAGATCACACGACGGAAACTACCCACTGCCCATGTGTCGTGGGGTCAAGTACAGATCGGACCCGACAGGTAACCCACTGCTAGTCGGGCTGGCATTCGTACTGTCGGCTGTAAGTCTGTGAAGCATTTCGCCACCTCGGGGTGGCGAATATCTTGAAATAGTTACAATCGACAGTATCAGCTAAGCTCCGGATCATTCCGCTTTGCTACAACGGACTATATCACCTCTGCAATCCTACCGAGAGACATGGAACAACAGTTCGTTCTCGTCCCCGGAGCATGGCTCGGTGGATGGTGCTGGAAGTACCTTCACCCACTGCTCCGTGAGGAGGGACACGAAGTATATACACCGACACTCACTGGCCTTGGTGAGCGAGAACACCTTTCACACTGTGAGGTCGACTTAGAAAGACATATTACGGACATTGTAAATGTCCTCGAATACAACGACCTCACAGATGTTGTCCTCCTCGGGCATAGCTATGCGGGCCTTGTTGTGACGGGAGTGGCAGAGCGAGTTCCCGAGCGGCTCAAACACATGGTCTACTTGGATGCGCTGATTCCAATGAACGACGATCCGGTTTCAGCAGCTGAATTCTATCCACTGGACGAGTGGAAAACGATGGAGGCAGCGGCCGAAGATCATGCTGGCGGCTGGCCTCTCCCAGATGACCATTCGGGCTGGGTGGGTATCTCGGACGAGGACACAGAGTGGATGCGAGAAAAAGCCGTCCCGCATCCACTGGATACGTTCAGACAGCAAGTGAACGTCGGTACCCCCAACGTATCGTTACCCACCAGCTATATACTTTGTACCCAGAGCGGGATGGACGGCTCCACCCTCGATATGATTCGGCAGTTGTGTGAGCAACGGGAGTGGCAACTCGGTGAACTGGACACGGGTCATTGGCCGATGGTGTCGATACCCCAGCAACTGTCTCATCAGCTTCTTGAGGTTCATTAGCGAGCAAAGAGGCCCACATATGTTCCTGTGTAAGGTAAGGGTAGATTCGTATCAGCATCGCATGGCAAAGAAATGAGGAATCGTACCCACCCTGGCCGAGCCAAGAAATCTCGTCGAGGCGGGTACTCCAAACTGCAAGGAGACCGGTGCCGATGCGAAACAGTGGGTCATTCGATGATTTCGAGGCCAGTAATCTCAAATCGTGTCCCACCCATCGAGCTCTCGGTTACGCGAATATCCCAGCCATGTGCGTCAGCGACTCGTTTGACGATATTGAGGCCCAGACCAGTCCCCGATTCGGAAGTCGAGTAGCCAGCCTCAAACACCTTTTCGCGGTCCTCGACGGGGATTCCAGGGCCGTCGTCTTCGATGTAGAATCCGTTGGTGTCATCGAAGATACCGCCGACAACGACAGTGACATCCAGCCCAGCGTGATCGATCGTATTCCTGAACAGGTTTTCCAGCAGATGCCGGAATTGGTCGGTATCCGCTTTTATCAGTGGCTGGGTATCGGCCTCGCAATCGCAGTGCAGTTCGGCTTCATCTGCAGGATCGGATACAAGTTTCCACGCCGCCTCGGCAGCGACTTCGATCGCAACAGGTTCCAGTGACCCGATTTCCCGTTGCTCCCGCGCTAGCCAGAGGAGGTCCTCCACAATGCGTTCCATCCGTTCAGTCGCTGTCTCGATCACAGCAAGGTGATCGCTCGAATGCGTTTCCTGAACGAGAGCCAGCCGACCTCGGATGACGTTTAGCGGGTTCCGAAGGTCGTGGCTGACAGTAGCGGCAAACTGCTCTAGCTGTTCTTTTTGATCCTGCAGTTCCCGTTCACGCTTTGTCCGTTCGGATATATTTCGACCGGTGCCGACAAGCCCTATCAGGTTACCGTCCTGATCAGTCAAGCGTCACCGGTGAACTCGTGGGGAATACGCTTCCCCGCTCCGGTAAGGAACTCCGCTTCGATGGTCGAGTGGCCCGTTGTGAGCGCCTCCTCAATCGCCTCGGAGACTCCCTCTCGTTCTTCTTCCGGAAAAAGACTGAGTGCGTCGAGATCAGAGATCTCCTCGTCGGCGTACCCCGCCAGCCTTTCGAATTGTTCGTTACAGCGCTGGACGTTGCCTTCGGAATCGAGCACGTAGAATATGTCGGCAAGCGAATCGAGCGCCTGATCGATAAATGTCCGCTCTGCACGCAGTTCGTCTCGGATCTTCAGCGAGTGCATGGCGTGTGAGATGCTATCCCCGAGTTCGTCGAGTAACTCCTGTTCGTCCTCACTAAAGGCAAACGAACGGGACGAATAGACGCACAAGAGACCGTACAGAGTGCTATTGTATTCCAGCGGAACCGCAGCGGTGCTTCGATAGCCGCGGTCGAGTGCCTCCTCTCGCCAGACCTCGAACGCCGGGTCATCTTGAATATTCTGTGACGTCGCAATACGTCGTTCTCGAACGGCCGTGCCCGCGGGACCTCGTCCGGTCGGGGAGTCGTCCGCAGTGACAACGATAGTATCGAGGTACTCGTCCTCGACGCCGGCCCAGGCCTGTGGCTCGATTCGGTCTGTGTCAGGCTCCTGCTCGCCGATCCATGCGAACAGGTAGGGCTCAGAGTCGCTAATGATCTCACAGACACGAGTTTTGATCTCCGAGAGCGAACTCGCCCGGATGAGCGCCTGGTCGATACTGCTTACGAGGTCGCGAACCCGTTCAAGTTCAGCAGCGCGCTGATTGGTGCGGTATTGTTCGACGGCGTTTTCGACACGGTTTGCGAGGAGTTCGTATCGTTCCATGCCGTGCCCTTTCCGCAGATAATCGGTTGCACCGGCGGCGATGGCGTCGCTAGCGACCGCTTCGCTCCCCTCACCGGTAAAAAGAATAAACGGGAGATCAGGGTACTCCTCACGGACGGTTTTGAGGAGTTCAATACCGTCTTTCCCGGGCATTCGGTAGTCGCTGATAAGACAGTCAACGCGAGTTGTAGCAAGGCAGTCGAGCGCTTCAGTAGCACTTGCTGCAGTTATAACATTGAGTTTACTGGATTGCTGTTCGAGTATTCCGGTTGCTACATCTAGAAAATCCGGTTCGTCATCGACATGCAGCACAGCAATACTCGACATCTCTGGCACAATATCGGATCTACCTAATTTCGGTTCATAAAGTTGCGGACCCAAATCTCAGAATATATACTCCGATACCGGCGGTGCCTGATTTGTGGTACCCGATGAACGAATAGGTGGCATCTGTGCCATCTAAAATCTGATTGGATCTGCATCAGAAAGCCGGCTGTATCGTACTCGGGATATCACAGATAAGAACTGGTGCGCTCGATTCTTAAAAGCACGCTGCGTAGGTGTGATAATGACTTATACAGGTGGTGAGACGTCCGATTGTATTCACGTTCTGTATGTAAACGACGATAGTGACTTTGCTGAGTTGGCGGAGACGAAACTCGTGAATATCTCATCGGGCTTTGAAGTCACAGCTGTCGGGGCTGTGGAGGCTGCGCTCGACTTGCTTGTAACTTCGACTGTCGATTGTGTAGTCACGTCGTACTCGCTGCCGGACGGGACGGGAATTGATCTCTTAGATCGGCTCCAAGCTGAACAATACGAAATACCGACAATACTATTCACTGGCCGGGGAAGCGAGCGAATCGCGAGCGAGGCAACGCAGGCGGGCGTCTCCGATTACATTCCGCTCCATGCGGGCGAGAACAGTTTCGAGTTGCTCGGGCGCCGCATACAGACGCTCGTCGAGGCCGCTCGCAAACAAGCGGTCGCCGAACGACTGTCCGACCGCTTCCAGCGAACGCTGGAACGGGCAACTGACGGGATCTACGCCGTCAACGACGAGTGGCGTATCGAATACATAAACGAGAAGATGGCCAGACGTGTCGACCGCAATCCCGACGATATCATCGGTGCCAGTATCTGGGAAGAATTCCCCTCGATAGTTGGGACGGAACTCGAAGACAAATACCGAACCGCGATGGAGACCGGGGAACCGGTGTCGTTCGAACAGTACCTTGGCGAGCCGTTCGATTATTGGGTCGAAGTGCGAGTGTTCCCGGACGATGACGGTCTCACCATTTTTTCACGCGAAACTACAGCCGAGCGGGAGCGAGAGCTGGAACTGGAGCGCAGTGAGACGATCCTCGAAAACATCCACGACGCCGTGTTCGTCCTCGACGATGAAGGGACGATCGAATTCGCGAATGCGGCTTCGAAACGGCTGATCGCCGGGGACCAGTCAACGCAGATCGCAGGGCAGCAGTTGGAGACAGTTGTGGGCAACCGTATTTCTACGTCTGATACAGAGCAGTTTACATCTGCGGTCCGTTCGACGCTCAATGACATAGAAGGCGACGGAGGCGTCACGGGATTGTACGACGCGGACCTGCAACTCGATATCACGGCCGAGGGCGATAAACGGACGTTTGATGTTCGAGTGACACCGTTTCAGAGCAACAAGAGCAATCAAGCGCTCGTCGTTGCTCGGGACATCACGGAACAAAGCGACGTCAAGCGACAGTTGGAGCGCGAGCGTGACGCGCTCCGGGAACTCCAGACTGTCATGGCAAAGAGTGATGTCTCGGCCGAGACACGGCTTCAGGAACTGCTTGAGCTGGGGTGTCGAATGCTCGATCTCGAGATCGGAATCGTCTCACGCGTTCAGGGCGACGATTACACGGTCAAGGCGGTGCACGCACCGGAGTCCGAAATCGAATCCGGTGATCAGTTCGATCTCGAATCGACGTACTGCGAGGCAGTTATCGGGACAGACTCCGTCTGTTCGTTCGCAGACGCAGTTGCCGATGGGAGAGAAACCCACCCGGCATATCGTGAGTTCGAGTTAGAGTCGTACATCGGCGTGCCACTCGTCGTCGACGGGACCCGGTACGGGACGGTCAATTTTTCGAGTCCGACGACGCGAGTCGATTCCTTTGGAGCGCTAGAGCGAACGTTCGTGAAACTACTCTCAGAGGTCGTGAGTGCCGAGATATCGCGGGGGCGGGACCACGCCGACCTCCAGCGCCAGGAGTTCCTGTTCGAACGCGTGCAGGACATCGCAGACATCGGCGTCTGGGAGTACTTCCCGTCGACTGGGGCCCTCGACTGGTCTGACGGGGTCCGCCGGATTCACGGTGTTGACGACGATTACGACCCGGTGCTCGACGACGCGATCGAGTTCTACCATCCTGACGACAGGGAGACGATTACGACTGCCGTCGAGCGGGCAATTGCGGACCGAGAACCGTACGATCTCGATCTCCGAATCGTCCGGACTGGCGGTGACGTGCGCGATGTTCGGGCGTGGGGGGAACGCGTCGACGAGCCGCAGGATGACGAGCCAGTGATTCGGGGCGTATTTCAGGATATCACCGAGCGAAAAGCCGAGGAGCGCGCACACCGAGAGCTCGCCGAGGAGTACGAGGCACTGCTCGACACCTCCGGTGACGCCATCTTCATGCTCGATGTCGATACAGCCGGTGACGAGCTAGCGTTCGAGTTTGCTCGGCTCAGTCCCGGCTACGAGTCACAGACCGGACTCACTACCGACGAAGTTCGTGGCCAGACGCCACGGGAAGTATTCGGTGCCGAGCGTGGTGCTGAGCTCGCAGCGAACTACACTCGCTGTGTCGAACAGCGTGCGCCAATCTCGTATCAGGAAGAGTTGGACATCGCTCCCGACGCACGGTTCTGGGACACTAGCCTTGCGCCAGTTATGTTGGGTGACGAAATCGTCCGGATCGTCGGCATCGCCCGCAACGTAACTGAACAGGTCGAGCGGGAACGCGAACTCGAAACGACGAACCAGCGACTCGAATCACTCATCGAGGCGACGCCACTCACCGTCATGGAAATCGACACGGACGGAACCGTCATCCGCTGGAACGACGGGGCCGAGAACATGTTCGGCTGGTCTCGGGAGGAGGTGCTCGGCGAGTTCAATCCGATGGTCCCGGACGAGCAGCAGGCTGAATTCGAATCCCACCGCCAGCGCGCACTGAGCGGCGAGCCGATTCGCGGCAAGGAGATACGGCGGGAAACGAAAGGTGGTGAGGTACTGGATCTACTTCTGTCGGTTGCCCCAATCACTGCACCGGATGGGGAAATAACGAGCATACTGGCCGTTCTGGAGGATATCACTGACCAGAAGCAGTTAGAGTCGAAGCTCCGATCACTGCAGGCGACTGCGCAGCGGCTCAGCGGCGCACAGTCGAGTGCCGAAATCGGCGACATCGCTGTCGAGGCTGCCGTCGATATTCTCGGGTTCGAGCTCACCGGGATCTGGGAGTCTGCCAACCAAGCCGACGAGCTCGTCCCGCTGACGGCGAGTGCGGCCACGAGAGAACTGCTCGGTGAGCTCCCGCGGCTGGAGTCCGGAGAGGCGCTTGCGTGGGAGGCGTTCGAGGCGTCGGAGTTGCGTAAATACGACGATCTCCAGTCCGAAGTAACACTCGGCAAGGCCGACGCACAACTCAGGAGCGGCCTGTTCGTTCCTCTGGGCGAGTTTGGGCTTATCGGCGTCGGAACGACACAGGAACAGACGTTCTCTGATACAGACGTGGACCTGTTCCAGATACTGGGTGCGACTGTCGAGGCGGCATTCACACGCGCAAGCCGGGAAACCGAACTGCAGCGGCAAAACGAGCGGCTCGACGAATTTGCCAGTGTCGTCGCCCACGACCTCCGGAACCCGCTGTCCATCGCCATCGGGTTTCTCGACATCGTCGAGGAGACGGGCGACCTCAGTTACCTAGAGCGGATCGAGGCGGCACACGACCGCATGGAGCAGTTGATCGACGACCTCCTGACGCTGGCACGCGGTGAGACCACAATCACGGATACGAAACAAATCGATCTCAAGACCGTGACGACGGAGGCGTGGGGGTACGTCGACACCGCTGACGCAACGCTGACAGTTGCTGAGGCGGTCCCGACAGTGGCTGGTGACGCCGGCCGGTTGACGCAACTGTTCGAGAACCTCTTCAGGAACGCTATCGAGCATGGTGGGGACGCCGTCACCGTAACCGTCGGGCAACTAGACAGCCCTGACGGGTTCTACGTCGCGGACGACGGCGACGGGATTCCGCCGGCAAAGCGTGAGGAAGTACTGGAACACGGCGTGACGTCTACCAAAGGAGGGACTGGCTTCGGACTTTCAATCGTGGCGGACATCGCCAAAGCGCACGGCTGGACCGTCCGTGTGACGGAGAGCACTGCTGGTGGGGCACAGTTCGAGTTCCGCTACTGAGGGAAGCGGTGGTCGCGGTTTCTCGGCATCGACAGTGGTGGAACCCGTAATGGAACCGACAGAACCAGTGCTACGGCCAGAGCCCACGCGCTTCGTGGGCCTCCGCGATACGGGACAGGGCAACGATGTACGCCGCATCGCGCCACGTAATGTCGCGGTTTTCGAACTCCGTCCGGACGGCGTCCCAGGCCGCCCGCATCTCTTCGTCGAGTTCGTCGTTCACGCGCTCGAGTGACCACGACCGACGGTTGATGTCCTGTAGCCACTCGAAGTAGCTCACCGTGACGCCACCGGCGTTCGCCAGGATATCCGGAATCACCATGACATCTCGGTCAGCGAGGATGGAGTCAGCGGTGGACGTGGTCGGGCCGTTTGCCCCTTCCACGACGAAATCCGCGGCGATGTCGTCCGCGTTGGCCTCGGTGATGACGTTCCCGAGTGCAGCCGGGATGAGGACGTCGACGTCCAGCGTCAGCAGCTCGTCGTTCGAAATCACGGTGTCGGCGTACTCGGTGACCGCCTCCGGTTCCTCGTCGTGTGATGGCACTGTCGCCGTATCGATACCGGCGGGGTCGTACATTGCCCCGTTCACGTCGCTGATCGCGACGACAGTCGCGCCCTGTTCGTCGAGCAACCGTGCGGCATTCGCACCGACACTGCCGTAGCCCTGTACTGCGACCGTGGTCTCTGACAGCGGCTGGTCGTAGTACTCACAGACCAACTGTGTGATAATCGCCACGCTCCGACCGGGCGCGTCCTCGCGTCCCTTGCTCCCACCGACAATCGGCGGCTTTCCGGTGACGACACCCGGAATCGTCTCGCCTTCTTGCATGGAGTAGGCGTCCATCAGCCAGGCCATCGTCTGTGGGTCCGTTCCCATGTCCGGGGCGGGAATGTCCAGGTTCGGGCCGATGACTTTGCGGAGTTCCTGTGCGAACCTACGGGTGAGCCGTTCTTTCTCGTCTCGGCTCAACGTTTTCGGGTTGACGGCGATACCCCCTTTGGCGCCGCCGAATGGGAGGTCCATCACCGCGCATTTCCAGGTCATCCAGATCCCGAGTCCGACGCATTCGTCCCTCGTCACGTCAGGGTGATAGCGAAGCCCGCCCTTGTACGGCCCCCTGACGCTATCGTGCTGGGCTCGATACCCGGTGAACACTTCGACTGTGCCATCGTCCCGCTCAATCGGAACGGTGACTTCGTGGACGTTTCGCGGGTGGTTCAGTCGCTCGACGATGTTCGGGTCGATATCGAGGTGGTCCGCGGCTCGGTGGAGTTGTAGACGGGCTGTTTCCAGCGCTGATTCGGGCTCGGACGGCGTCGACGAGTCTTCCGAAGGAGAAGCGGGGCTCAGTTCCGATCCCATCGTTATTCCAACGGTGTCAGTCGGTTGCGCATTTCACCGCCACAGTCCTGACAATTCTCCGGTTGGCTCTCTGCAGTGATGACTTTGCCACACGCAAAGCACTCGTACGGTGTCGCCTCGTCGTGGTCTTGCTCTACATCTCTCATGTGTATTCACGAGTGACGGTGTCCGACCGCCAGTACTCGATTAAGGAATAGAAGGATATCAAAGGAATATTCAGAGGTTAAACAAAGAAGCAGGAGTTGATTGGGTTGTTTATTATTGAACCCCGTTCACGACTCCAGACCCGAGACACTCCGGTCTTCGAACAGTGTGGTGAACAGCTTCCGCTGGACAGTCCGGACGTGCTGGTAGAACGCCGGCGGAGAGATTTCGAGCATCGTCGCGATGTCCTCGCCGGACTTCGTGCGCGGTGACTCGAAATAGCCACTGTAGTAGGCGGTCTGAATCACTTCGAGCTGGCGCTCCGTGAGGTCCGTGAGGAACTCCGAACTCCGGTCCTGCTCGATACCCCGTTCGAGCGTCTCCTTGCGCTTGAGTTCGACGCCGGAGAACGTGCTATCGACCAACTGTGCGATGTTTCGAACGTCGACGCTCTGTGGCACATCGACGACGAGTGTCGTCCCGTCCGGGTCTGCGGTCGCTTCCCGGAAGATAGCGCCGTGGTCGGCCAGTTCTAAGGCGAGGAACGGCTGTGACAACTCCAGCCGCAGGACGCCGCTCTCGGTGTCGTCGTCACTGATCTGTGTCACGTCGTCAATCGACGTCATGTCCGCCGCAGCCGCCGCGACCGTTTGCACGTCAGCGTCTTCGACCGTGACGAACACGCTGTTACCAGCCGGCGCGTGCTGGATGCCGCCCTCGTAGGAGAGGGTACACCCCGCCGACCGGGCGAGTCTCGACAGGAGGAATCGCTCGTCATCGATGTCGAACTCGACGCGGGTCACTGACGTCGTGAGCAGCGCGTGTTTCCGTTCGATAGCACTGAGCGCCGAGGCGATTGTCTCGCCGAGTTCGCGCAACACTGTGCGCGTTGTCTCGTCGAACGCGTCTTTCGTGTCCGCGTAGATGGTGAGGATGCCGTGCCTGAGATCGTTGTACACCAGCGGGATGCTCAGCACCGAGAGGAAGTCACGCGTGAGCGCGTCCGACCGCCACGGCGCGTTCCGGAGGTCAGCGGCGACGTTGGGGATCATCGTCACCTCGCCGGTCGCAGCCGTCCGGCCGGCGGGCTCGGTCTCGGAGTCCGCGACGGTGATTGGCTGACTGTCGAGATACCCCTGTTCGTTGCCTGCCCACGCCCGCGTTTCGACGTTGGTACCGCCCGGATCGACGCTCCCGATCCACGCGAACTTGAATCGGTCCGTGTCAGTCAGCCGTTCGCAGACGGTGTGGTTGATCTCTTCCTGTGTTTCGGCGCTGACGATCGTCTGGTCGATCTCCCGAATCGTGTTGTTGATGTGATTCAGGGCGGTCAGTTGCTCGTTTTGCCGCTGGAGTTCGCGGTCCTGTTCCCGGAGCTGAGACTCTCGGACGACCCGGTCGAGGGCAGCCTCGGCGGTCGCTGCGAGCAGGTCGGTGAGTTCCTGTGTGACGTCGTCGAACACCCCGACGGCTGGCGAGCCGCTGACGAACACGCCGTGGTTGCCCAGCGGAATGAACATGACGCTCCGGAGGTCGGTCGCCCGGTTTTCCAGTCGGTCCGACGTGTGGACGTCGTCGAACACGAGTGTCTCGTCGTTGACGAAGCTGTGGCTCGGAAGCGTGTCGTCGTTCGTGCGGACGGCCGGCAGCGGCCCGTGGTGGTCGGTCATCGCCTGTGACTGTGTGACAGGCTGGAGTTCGTTCGTCTCGACGTCGTGCAGGTAGATGGCACTCGCGGAGACGTCGAACACACTGAGCACGTCGTCGACGATGTGGTGGGCGATCTCCTGATCGGTCTCCGTGTAGAGGAACTTCCGTGCGGTTTCCTGCAGCGTCGCCAGCGCTTCCTCGCGCTGTTTCCGTTTCGTGATGTCCCGGCAGCTGTACAGCAGTGTCCCGCCCTGAATCTCGACTTCGCGGACGTTGACCAGCAGCGTGTGCTCGTGGCCCGCTTTGTCGGTGACGGTACACTCGATGTTCTTGAGAACGCCCTTCTCGGCGAGTTCAGCACGGTCGAACAGGTCCTCGCCGAGGAGCGTGTCGATCGTTTCCTGCTCGCGGATCTCGTCGTCGGTGTAGCCGAAGATGAAGTGGACGTTCGGGCAGACGTAGGTGTACTCACCGTCCTCGTTCGTCATGAGGACGGTGTCGGTCATGTTGCTGAGCGTGACCCGGTGGAGTTCCTCGGACTGGCGGAGGTCACGGTCGAGAGTGACCTGCTCCGTGATGTCTATCCCTTCGATCACGATCGAGGTGACGTCGCCGAAGTCGTTCTCGACCGGCCGAACCGAAAGCTCGATAACGCGGTCCGTGGCCGTGGTCGGCCGGTGAACGACCGCGTTCCCGAACTGCCCGTCGCGTGCGGCCTCCACGAGCTGCCGGATATCGCGTTCGGTCGCCGCGGACTGTGCCCACCACGGCAGCGTCCAGAACAGGTCACCAATGACCGCGTCCACGTCCTCGTCGATCATCGCCCGTCCCGTCTGATTCACACGGGCGAGCGAGCCATCCGGGTCGAGGACCCAGGTGGCCGTCTGTGTGTCGTGAAAGACGGCGTCGAACTGCCGCGCCCGTTCGCGCTGTGTGATCGCTCGCCGAGCGGACTGGAGCGCGTTCCCGGTTCGCTGGATCAACTCGTCTATCCGCAGGCCCTCCGGCCCTGTGAGGGGAACGTAGTCGGAAACGCCGGCCTGGATTGCCTCGCTCGCCAGGGCCTCGCTGCCGTCCGTGGTTCCGAGGACAACCGGGAGATCCGGAGCCGAATCCCGGAGCTGTCGGACCAGATCAGTGCCACTCCCGTCGTCGAGTGTCTCGCCCGTGACGAGACAGTCGACCGAGCGCTGCCGAACCGTATCCAGAGCGTCCGATGGCGTCCCAGCGGTGAGAATAGTGGCCTCGGTGCTCGCGCTGAGAGCGTCTGAGAACCGCTCGGTCCAATTCGCCGAACCGACGACGAGAACCTGGGCCGTGTGGAGTGGACTCCCGGCGTCGCTCATCTGATTCTCCCAGGCACAGAGCTATCACTGAGACCACTGGCGCTATGCGTAGACGCTCGTTCGAGTTGTCGCCACCCGTCGGGAACGGGATGTTTCGGTTGCCGTGTTCTGTATGGAGGGTTCAATAGTAAACACCTGGTGTCTGGAGGACTTCGTTGCTAAACAATTTAGTATTTGCTCATTCCCGCGGTCGTTCCGATAGAGTGCCATCGGTCGACGGCCGGTACTCGGGGAGACACATGACGGACATCACACAGACGCCGACACGGTCGGTCCCTGCCCGTCGTCCGGGCAGTCGCGAGCCAATAGCTCCCGCCGATTCAGCTCAGCTATGATGGACGTACAACGTCGCTTGACGGAGAAGAGAGCTATCAGGCGCGTCGAAGCGCCGACGTCGATGCCAGTGTTCCGTTCCGTGACGCGGGTCTGGCACTTCCCAAGCGGAGACGTCCTGCTCGAACGTGCCGAACGTCGTGACTGTCTGATCCCTGATGTCGACCGGGTCAACGTTCCAGTACGTGGAACGGAACAGGTTGCGGACGCTGTGGCACTCGATACGAACACCGCTGTTCGGGTGACGGACAATACAGGAAACGTAGTTGTGTCAGAATTTGATAAGAATGTGAAGATAGGATAAGTGATTCGGAGCCAAGCGCGGTTGTAAGCCCCTCTTTTAGTGTTTACTATATCGAGTGATATAGTAATTTTCCTGGTAGAAATAGATAGCTTTTGGTATCTCGATGAATCCCGTGGATATATGTCTGATGTAAATCCGTACCAGAGTCTACGGACACAGATAGATGCAGCAGCACAATATTTAGACATTTCAGAGGGACAGCTGGAACGGCTGAAAACTCCCGAGCGGATACTGGAGACGAACCTGTCTGTCGAGATGGACGACGGGTCGGTCGAGGTGTTCCGTGCGTACCGGTCACAGTTCAACGGTGACCGCGGCCCATACAAGGGCGGAATCCGCTATCACCCGCAGGTAGACCGGGACGAGGTCAAGGCGCTCTCCGGCTGGATGGTCTACAAGACGGCGACGGGCGATATCCCGCTCGGCGGCGGGAAAGGCGGCATCGTCATCGACCCGAGTGACTATTCCGAGAGCGAACTCGAACGGGTCACGCGCTCGTTCGCGAAGGAACTGACGCCGCTGATTGGGGCCGACCGCGACGTGCCCGCACCCGACGTCAACACGGGCCAGCGCGAGATGAACTGGATCAAGGACACCTACGAGACACTCGAAAACACGACCGAACCCGGCGTCATCACCGGGAAGGACCTCGCAAGCGGTGGCAGCGAAGGCCGCGTCGAAGCGACCGGGCGTTCGACGGTCGTCGCAGCGCGTGAAGCCTTCGAGTATCTCGACAAGGACCTCGAAGGCGCGACGGTCGCAGTCCAGGGCTACGGGAACGCCGGCTGGATCGCGGCGAAACTCATTCACCAGATGGGTGCCAACGTCGTCGCCGTGTCCGATTCGAGCGGGGCTATCTACAGCGAAGCGTCGTTCGACCCCGTCGCAGTCAAGGACTACAAACGCGAAACCGGGAGCGTCGTCGGATATCCGGACGCAGCGGAGGAACTCACGAACGAGGAACTGCTCACGCTTGATGTCGACTTGTTGATCCCGGCCGCACTCGAGAACGCCATCGACGAGTCCCTGGCACAGGACATCTCCGCCGACGTCATCTCTGAGGCCGCAAACGGCCCGATTACCCCCGCAGCGGACGACGTTCTCAGCGACCGCGAGACGCTGGTCATTCCGGATATCCTCGCGAACGCAGGCGGCGTCATCGTGTCGTACTTCGAGTGGGTCCAGAACCGACAGCGCTTCTACTGGTCCGAAGAGCGCGTGAACGAGGAACTGGACTCGATTATCGTCGACCAGTTCGGGAACCTCGTCGACGCCTACGAGGAGCGGAACCTCCCGTCGCTCCGAACCGCCGCGTACGTCGTCGCACTCCAGCGGGTCATGAACGCTGGCGAGCAGCGCGGCACCTGGCCATAGGCGAGTCCCAGACCACGGTCAGTCGCGCATCGCTGCCATGTTTGAGAGTCCTCTGTCACCAAACGACACGATATTAAGGCCGTCCAGCGACGAGGGGCACTATGCCAACCGACCGCGTCACCGTCTCTCTCGACGAGGAGACCAAGGAGACGTTAGAGGATCTGACCGACCGAACTGGGGAAAGTCAAAGCCAACTGATCCGCGAGGCAATCGCGTTCTACGCGGCGAACTTCGACTCGGCGCACGCGAGCGACAGCGACCACCTCCAGACGTACTACGAGATGCTCTCGACGGGCGAACATGTGCTTCTGGATATCGACTTGCTGCACGCACTCCTGAGCCAGTTTAGTGATCCAGCACAACGTGACGAGGGGGTTCTCGAAATGATCGATCAGGTAGCCCAATACCACGCACAGGAGTACGCCGAGCGGTTCGATTCACTCGAAGACGTTCTCGAATGGCTCTCGCTGTGTGGGTTCCTGACCGTTCGACGGGACGAAAGAGGGAGTTTCCACGTTGTTTTCCCATCCGAGTCGGTGCGATGGTTGATGATCCGGTTCATCCGCGGTAGCATCACCGACCTCCCGTTCGAAATCGAAATCGAAGAGAGCGTTTCGAAGGTGCTGTTGCGAGAACGCTAGCAGTGAATACCCCCGCCCGGGACGCAAACCGACTCGAATCCGGAGATAGGGTATTTCGTACTCGTTCACACATCTGGTGACACGTACACAGTGTTCATACGACCGATGTGCCGACTACACACAGGTCTTAACAATGTTTTTTATTACCTGCTGGGACCGTGACAGTGGCTATCAAAACTAACAATCATGAGCATTACAAAACGACTCAAAGCCGTCGGTCCAGGAGCGATGGTCGCGGCCGCGTTCATCGGCCCAGGCACGGTCACGACTGCGAGCGTCACCGGGGCGGAGTTCGGCTATGCGCTCCTGTGGACAATGGTCTTCTCGATTGGGGCAACGATCGTTCTCCAGGAGATGAGCGCGCGACTGGGCCTTGTCTCGGGCGAAGGACTTGGTGAAGCACTTCGAGAGCGGTTCGACAATCAGATCGTCGAGTACGTAAGTATATTCCTCGTTGTCGGCGCGATCGGCATCGGGACCGCCGCCTACGAGGCCGGGAACATCCTCGGCGGTGCCGCAGGGCTCGCAACGATCACGGGTATCGACTCCACGGTGTGGGGCGTCGTGATGGGGCTCGTCGCCGGACTCCTGCTCTACACTGGGCGCTACAAGCTGATCGAGAAAGCGCTCATTGGGCTGGTCGCCGTGATGGCGTTTTCATTCGTGGCGTCGGCGATCCTCATCGGTCCCGATCCCGGTTCGATTGCGATGGGGTTCATCCCCGGTATCCCCTCGGGGTCGCTGTACCTCATCACCGGCCTCATCGGCACGACCATCGTCGGGTACAACCTGTTCCTGCACGCGAGTAACGTCCAGGAGCGGTGGAGCGGTCCCGAGGATATCGGCCACTCGCGTATCGACACGGTGCTGTCTATCGTCGCAGGCGGCGTCATCACGATTACGATCATGGTGACCGCGGCTGCAGCGTTCGAGCCCGGAACGCAGATCAGCGATATCGGCCGGATGGCCGAACAGCTCCGACCCATTGCGGGTCCGTACGCGGAACTGTTCTTCAGCATCGGCATATTCGCCGCCGGGTTCACGAGCGCGACGACGGCACCGCTTGCAGGCGCGTGGGCGACCACAGGTGCATTAGGCTGGGATTCAGACATGCAGAGCACACAGTTCCGTGCTGTCTGGGGCACCATCCTCGGCGTCGGAGTTCTCTCGGTGTTGCTGGGTGGCAGCCCCGTCCAGATCATCGTGTTCGCACAGGTGGTCAACGGAATTTTATTGCCGATCGTGGCGATATTCCTGATATACGCGATGAACCAGCGGGACCTCCTCGGCGAGTACACGAACGGGTCGATAGCGAACGCCCTCGGTGCTATCGTGACGCTCATCGTCGTGTGGCTCGGGGTTCGGACGCTGCTCAGTGTCGCGGGGGTACTGTAGATGGGAGATCGGAGAATCGGTGTCGACGTCGGTGGAACCTTCACCGACGTGACGCTGTCGCTCGACGGCACGCTCGTAACTGCGAAAGTCCCGAGCACCGAAGACCAGAGCGAGGGCGTAATCGCCGGGATCGAGAAGGCCTGCGAAGCGGCCGACATCGACCCGGAGAGCGTGACCGAGTTCTCTCACGCGATGACCGTCTCGGTCAACGCACTCCTCGAAGAGGACGGCGCAAAGACCGCGCTCGTCACGACCGACGGGTTCCGGGACGTGCTGGAAATCGGCCGCCAGGATCGCCCGTCGCTGTATGACCTGTCCGCGGAAAAGCCGACACCGCTGGTTCCCAGACGCCGACGCTTCGAAGTGTCCGAACGGACGACCACCGACGGTATCGAAGAGCCCGTCGACGAGGCCGAAGTCCGGGCAATCGCCGCGCAGTTACGCGATCTGGATGTCGAATCCGTCGCCGTCTCGCTCTTGCACGCGTACGCGCACCCTGAAAACGAACAGCACGTCGCAGACATCCTGCGGGACGAACTCGACGTTCCCGTCTCGGCTTCCCACGAAGTCCTCGCCGAGTTCCGCGAGTACGAACGAACCTCGACGACGGCCGTCGACGCGTACGTACGGCCGGCGATTGACCACTACGTCAGTCACCTCACCGACCGGGCCCGAGAGCTCGGGGTTCCACAGCCCCGTATCATGCAAGCCAACGGCGGCATCACCGACGCCGATACCGTCAGGCGGAACGCTGTGACGACGGTTCTCTCGGGCCCTGCCGCCGGCGTCGTGGGGGCAGGGTCGATGGCGGCCGACGAACAGGACGGGCTGGTCACGTTCGACATGGGCGGGACCTCTAGCGACGTGAGTCTCGTCCGCGACGGCGAGGCCGAACGGACCACGGAGGGCGTCATCAACGAGCGGCCGATCAAGACGCCGATGGTCGATGTCGAAACAGTCGGAGCCGGCGGCGGGTCCATCGCCTGGGTCGACGCCGGGGGGG